>DOTD01000091.1 GCA_003513005.1 Desulfotomaculum sp. | reverse complement strand
CCCCCGCCATATTCTCAAATACATAGCCTGCCTCTTCCATCCCGGCAACCGCGCCGATCAGGCCAATTCCCTTAACTCCGCCGCCTTCAAAAACGCCATCTGCTTTAATCGCTATTTACCTCCCGGAATTTTTACATAAAATAATTATTCATAGTAATAATTTGGATATCTGTTTAAAGAATCCTTTGGAAATTACTGCCATATACCTTAAAAATTTAAGATTATGTATGAAACTGGCGAACGATTGTGTGGCAGAAGGGGAGGAAAGACCGGACAATATAAAAAACGGCCTAAATGCATCCAACAAATCCGTTGCCGCGTTCGTGTGAGCGGCGCCAAAGCTGTGCCTACCCGGGTTCACTGAATAATTATTATTAAGCACATCAAGATCAAGTTCTATGTTCGGTATATCTGAAATTTCAATAGTTTTATAATATCCTTAATTGTAAGGTGTCGTGGGAGATATTGCAGTGGAATCAATATCAGATTGTCAATCTGAAAAAGGACTGAATGCCAATCCAAGCTTTTCAAATGCCTGCTTAGGCGATTCATCCTTTGTTACGATTACCTCAACATTGGCATTCGAAAATACATAATGTGGACCTTTACTCTCAAAATTATTTTTAACAAGTACAAAATCAACCATGTTTTTCACTAGGAATTCTGCCGCTAAAATTCCCTTGCCTTTTTCAATCTTTGTATATGGATTGTTAAGAATATCAATCTTGATGACAATCTTCTTTTCCGCATTAAATGTTACAAACATAAATAGTGGCGCCTCGCCAAAATGTGGGCTGATTGATATTTGGTCATCAGATAAAGGTAATGCATAAATAATTTCTTCCTTTTGGGTAGGTTCATAATGGATAACAACCTTATCAATATTCTTGATTTCATTCTTGATATGACTCTCAATATTATCTGCAATAAAATAAGCCTTATCTAAGTTATGTGTTTTTATCATAATACTAACTTCGATGAATTTGAATCTCCCGGAATTTCGTCCAGTTAGAGCTTTAAGTTTAACGACCTGAGGTGTACCCAAAATTATCTTTTCAATCCTGCTCAGAGTTTCGTAATCTACGGAAGCATCTAATAAAACCTTTGCTCCATCAATTAATATTCGGATGGCGGTCCTGGCAATAAATATAACAACAATCAAAGCTCCAATTTTATCTAATTGAAAACCTATAGTGCTGGAAATAACAGCAAATAAAACAATCAAATTACTTAAAACATCTGTTAGCATATGTTGTGAATCTGCTATTAGAATTGGAGAGTTTATTTTCTTTCCCATTTTCCGCTCATAATTTGAAAATAGGAAAGTAATCATTATTGCAACTAATAAACTTATAATGGCGAGTCCTGAATTTTTTAGTTCAGTTATATCAGTATTTATAACATCTAATATTATTTCATAGCCTGTATATAAAATAACTGTAGAAATAACAACAGACAGCAAGTTCTCAACTTTATAAAGCCCATAAGGAAATGACTTTGTCTTGCGCTTTGCGATCTTTAATCCTGCAAATACAGTTAAGGATGCAATAAAATCGGCAAACGTATGAAAAGCTTCTGCCTTCAATGCAATGCTTCCAGTAGCAGATGCGGATGCATATTTAATTCCGAAAATAAATAGATTAATAATAATTGCAAGGAGTGCAATCCTTTCGCTCTTCTCCATAATAATCACTTCCTTCCCTATTGATGCCAGGATATCAATTATTTCAGTCTATAAATATCATATTCCCTGTAATTTATTACAACTACTTTTTTGTCTTGCTTTAGTTTATTGAAAATCATTTCAATCTTGCTGCATCCTCTTGATTGTAAGAAAGCTGCGATTTCAAATTGATTCATTGGGTGACGCTTAATGATGCTGAGAATCGCCTCATAATCATCCTTAATTTCACTATGAAAGCCTTGTGATTCTAAAAGGTCAATTGAAATACCTCCCAAAATTTCTGCTGCGTGGTTCATTTTTTCATGTTCCACAAC
Source organism: Desulfotomaculum sp. (assembly GCA_003513005.1). NCBI lineage: Bacteria > Bacillati > Bacillota > Clostridia > Eubacteriales > Desulfotomaculaceae > Desulfotomaculum > Desulfotomaculum sp. The sequence continues at coordinate 7,403 of DOTD01000091.1, read as the reverse complement.
CTTAACATATGACTCAGCAGGCGGGCGTACCAGTGTGTTCAGATATAACTTATCATACTTTATTTTCTTAAGCGTTTCGGCATATTTATTCAAACTCATATCGTCATCATTAATACCTTTCATGAGCATGATTTCAATCCATAACTGCCCTCTGTATTTATTTGAGAAATCTTTCAAACCTCTAATCACTTCTGAGAATTTTAAACTTCCATATGGCCTGCTGATCTTTTTAAAAGATAATTCATCGTACGCATCCAATGTAGGTAAAACTATATCCGCATTAAAAAGTTCTGCTTGCACCTGCAACTCATATAGAAGAGCTCCGTTCGTGATGACCGCCACTGGTTTATCCGTTCTTTTATGTATCTCTTCTATAAGCTCTCCAAGACCTAAATATAAGGTGGGTTCTCCCTCTCCTACTATAGTAACGACATCAAACGAAATATTATTCTGTAAAACTTTGTCTAACTCTTCAATAATATCCCCGACCGGATAAAACAGTTGCCGGGTATTAGTCATACGGTCAGTTCTGCCTAATTGACAATAAATACATGAATAATTACATGCCTTCTTCGGTATTATGCTAACTCCCAAAGATAGACCAAGTCTCCTGGATGGTACCGGGCCATAAATATATTTGAATTCTATCACACAAACACTTCCTTGCTATATTTCCAATGGGGTACCGGTGATAAGAAAGATTACCAATGGACTAGAATACACAAGAGCCGTCCCCCTGTATACCATATATACCATACCCCTGTATACCATATGCGTAAATCTTTTTTATAAATAGCTCTGTTTCCTTTTAGTATGAGGTTTGATAGAAATAGCTATATAGATGGCCAGATAGCCTATTGCTGAAAGAATCACGATAGCCGCACCGGACGCAATATTAAAAACATAGGATATCCATAGTCCGGCTAAACAAAAAAAGCTGCCAATAATTACCGAAAATACCATCCTTGACTTCAGGTTTTTTGCTAGTAGTCCGGCTATAGCTGTTGGTGCTGTAAATAAAGCAAGAACCAGAATAATTCCGACAACACGTATTAATACCACAACTGACATTGCAATCAATATAAAGAGCAGATATTCAATAAAAGCAGTCTTTATTCCAATAATAGCTGCGAATTCCTCATCAAACATATAAGATTTCCAATAATTAAATAGTAATGTTATTACAAGTACTACTATCAGTGTGAGGACTGCCATTAAATATAGATCTGTTCTGGTTACCGACAATATGCTTCCGAACAGATAGGAAGACAGATCGGGTGGATACCCCGGCATCAATGCAATAAATAAGATGCCAAGCGCCATACCCAAAGACCAAAAGAGCCCAATAACAACATCAGAGCGTGTACCGCCCTTTCTTCTGATATAGCCTATTCCCAAAGCTGCTAAGACAGATATAAAAAAGGCGCCTATAATAGGCTCAAAACCAAGAAGATACCCCAATCCTACACCTCCGTATGAAGTGTGAGCTATCCCCCCACTCATCATTACAAGCTTTTTTTCAACAATGATTACTCCAATAATACCGCACACAATACTGGCAAAAATGCTTGCAATAAGTGCATTGTAAACAAATTGGTACTGGAATATAGATAATAACATATCATTCGCTCTCCTCATGCTCTTTTAATACCCTATGTGGTACCCCATGCGCTATAAGGTCTATGGGGCAGCCATACAAAGCACTTACTACCTCTTCATTAAGTTCGGCGCCTCCATGATAAACCAGTCTTCTGTTAAGGCATGCCAGGGTCTTTACATGGGATGATACGGCAAAAAGGTCATGAGTAACCAAAAGGATGGTCATGCTTTTGTTGAGCTCATTTAGCAGAGAAAATATCTGGTCTCTGGAGCTTACATCCACGCTTGCAGTAGGTTCGTCAAGAAGGAGGAGCCTTGGCTTTACAGCGAGAGCCCTTGCTATAAGCATTTTTTGAAACTCTCCCCCAGACAGTTCGGAAATCATTCTTCCCTTGAGCTTGTAGATGCCGATTCTGTCAAGCAGTTCATCAGCCTTTTCCCTATCGCTTTGTGTATATCTATGAAAGAGGGTAAATGCGGAGGTAAGCCGTCCTGTCAAAACAACCTCATGAACGGTGATAGGAAAGCTTTTGTCAAGCACTGTAATCTGAGGCACATAACCAATCAACCGTCCTGTTTTACCAGGCCTTTTGCCGTAAATTTCTATTTTACCGGATGCCGGAGACACTAAACCAATAATTGCTTTTAGCAGGGTAGTCTTTCCTCCTCCATTAGGCCCGATAATACCCAAGTAGTCACCGTCTTCAACATTAAGAAAAACACCTGCAATTGCAGGCGTTTCCCCCCCGTACTTAACCGTCAAGTTTTCGATACAGACTGCTTTTCCAGAGCAATCTGTATTATAAATATTATTTAAGGTACTCATTTCATAACCTCTGCCATCAGCTCAGCCATATTCTTCAGATTATCTATATAGTTCGGTGCAAGCGGTGCAAGCTGAACCGTTTTTCCCCCTATTTCTTCAGCAAAGGATTGGGCCTGATTACTGGAAATTTCAGCCTGGTAGAAAATCGCCTTGATATTTTCCTTCTTTGCCAAATCTATCATTTCTTTCAGTCTTTGTGGAGTAGCTTCCTTGCCATCCTGCTCCAGAGCGTACATCTGAAGGCTGTAATCATCAGCAAGATAACCGAAGGCCGGATGGAATACGATGAACTTCCTATCCTTAACACCATCAAGCGCCTTCTGAATTTGTTTATCAACATTATCTAGCTCTGTTATATATTTCTGTGCATTCTTTTCATATTTATCTTTGTTTTTTGAATCAAATTGACTCATTTCGCGTGCTATAGCCTGCACCATTACCTTTGCCCTTTTAGGTGAAAGCCATATGTGAGGATCCCTTTCCCCAGGAGCCAATTCTCTATCAGCATATACCTTTACTACATCCTCCTGAAGCTTGATGATTTTCATGTCTTTTACTTCCGATGCTTTAGGTATAATGTTTGCTGCTTCTGTAGGCACTCCTATTGCAAAGTACAATTTCGCCTTGCTGAACTGCTCCATCTCTTTGGGAGTTGGTTCATAATTTGCCGGGCTGTTTCCTGGCGGAACCATGACTATCACCTCTGCCAAGTCACCGCAGACTGCTTCCACAAAGGTTTTCTGGGGCACAATGGATACCGCTACAATCGGTTTTTCTTTAGTATCCGTCGCAGTTTCTTTGTTTGCACAGCCTGCCATAATAGAAAACACCAGAGTAAGCATTATCAATACTGCAATGCTTAATAAACCTGTTCTCTTCATTCTGTACTCTCCTCGTTTTGCCTAAATCATTTCCTATTTTGCAAATGCAAAGCGTTTGCAATTATAAGATAGATTTTATTACAGCAAAAAGGATATGTCAATGATTTTTCGATTGATACGGAGACACTGATATCCTTTCCAACAATCTTACCAGCATGTAGTTCTGCAATATGAATTAAGTCATGAAATCTCACCAGGCGCTCATATTTCCGAAATACAAAACCACCCATAAACATCACTGGTACAGGCAGCAATATTTCTTAAAAGCTTGTATTCCAAGCGTTTCAGAATTCTATACTATATCTACACGTTCCATCAAACATAATGTCTCGACATGCCTGGTCCAGGGGAACATGTCCACCGGTTGCACTTCTTTCACCAGGTATCCGTTACTGTTCAACCAGCCCAGATCCCTGGCCATGGTGCCGGGATCGCAGGAGACATAAACAACTTTCGGCGTCTGCATGTTCAATACCTCATCCAGGACTACGCGGCTGCAGCCGCTGCGCGGGGGATCCAGAATAATCGTGCCGGGGATGACACCCTTTTTAGCTAGGGCGGGAAGTGTTTTTTCTACTTCTCCCGGCAGAAATTCGGTATTGCTTATTCTATTTAAAGCTGCGTTTATTCGGGCATCCTTTACCGCAAGGGGATTATCTTCCAATCCATAGATTATTTTTGCTTTTTTCGCCAGATACAAAGCAATCGCGCCCACACCGCTGTACGCGTCTATAACAGTCTCCGTTCCGGTAAGCGAGGCGTATTCAAGTACTTTATTGTTCAAAGCCAGGGTCTGCGACGGATTGACCTGAAAAAAAGAAGACGGCGAAATGCGGAAAGTAAGGTGTTCCAAGCGATCGGTTATGTGATCGCTTCCGGCCAGGCATCTGACCCGTCTCTCTGTAACTGCCCCTGATTGTTCTCCACTGGTACAGCGCATTACGGAGGCAATCCCGGGGCACAAAGTAATCAGCTCTTTGGCAAATGCTTTTTCCTGCGGCCACTGTCCCGCCCCGGTAAACAGCGCGGCCATAATTTCGCTGCTGTGTATGGATTTGCGGAGGACGACATTATTAAAGAAATGGCTTTTGTGTTTTTGTTTCATTTCATATGTTTTAGGAGTGTACTTGTTCAAAAGTCCTGCAATGACTGCCGCGGCCTTATTTAAGTCCCTGTAAACCAGCAGACAGTCCTGGTTTTCACAGTCTGTTTTTATGGCGGACCTGGCCAGTTTATGGGAGCTTTCTTCATAAAAGCCCAGCTTGTATGTTCCGCCGAAATTATCTACGTGAAAGCCGGCTTTATTTCTATAGTGCCAGGGGTAATCCATGCCTGCCGTATCAAGCACTTTTACATCCTTTAATCCTGCAATGCGGGAAAGGCTGTCTCTTACCAGTCCGGTTTTCAGCTTGAGCTGTTCTTGATAATCAATATGCTGAAGCTGGCAGCCGCCGCAGGTTGAAAAAAGAGGGCATTCAGGCAGCCGCCGGCTGGGGGAGCTCTCGATAATCTGGAGCAGCCTGCCCCTGGCAAAGTTCTTTTTTAATTCAATTACTTCTGCAGAAACTGTATCCCCCGGCATTGTAAAGGTAACAAAGACAGCAACGCCGCAATACCGGCCCACACCCTCACCGGCATGGTTGAGTCCGTTTATTTGCAGGTTGATTTTTTCCGCTTTTTTTAAAGGCATACTTTTACTTGGCAATGTTAAAGCCTTCAATCATTTAATTGTATCTGTCCTGAAAAATAACTTATATCAGGGAAGTCAACTGCCTACGTGCTCATGTTCGCTTTTTACACTGACACCGCTCAGATAACCAGTGGAGAAGGCAATCTGCAAGTTAAAGCCTCCCGTTAAGGCATCCACGTCAATCACCTCGCCTGCAAAGAACAATCCCCTGACTATTTTAGATTCCATACTGGAAGGATTGATTTCATTCGTATCAATACCTCCTGCCGTAACCATGGCTTCATTCAGCGGGCGGGCGCCTTTTATCGTGAGGGCAATCCTTTTTAAGCTGTTCGCCAGCTTTTCCCTTTCTTCTTTGGTGATCTGGTCCACCTGTTTAAGGATGTCAATTCCGGCAAAAACCTGGAGCAGAGGAAGCATTTTCTGGGGAACGAAATCGCCTAAAGCATTTTTTAAGTATTTACCGTGGTTTTTCTTAAAAATTTCTATTAATTGGGCATTAAGCTGCGTTGTAGAAATTGACGAAAAAAGATCAATTCTCAAAGCAAGAGAAGAAGGGGGGCATTTATTAATCAAGCTGCTCAGCTTAAGGATGACAGGGCCGGAAACCCCGAAGTGGGTAAAAATCAACTCGCCGGTCTGTTCGGCTATAACCTTTTCTTCTAATACCGCTTGTACATTTACCGCCTGTACATTTATATTTTGCAGAGAAAGCCCCTGCAACTGCTTAACCCATTTTCCCCCGGCAACCAGAGGTACCAGGGCAGGGCGGGGAGGCGCTATAAAATGTCCAAGCGTCCTGGCCATCCTGAAACCATCCCCTGCAGACCCGGTCTGTCTGTACGATAACCCGCCTGTGGCGATAAGCACGTTTTCACCGGCAACTTTGTTGTTATCTGTAATAACGCCGGTAACGCGGTTATTTACGGCAAGCACTTTTTTTACGGCTGAGTTAAATCTTATTTCAACCTTGCTTTTATGCAAGTAGTTATGCAAAGCCTTAATTATTTCTTCTGCCCGATCCGAAGCGGGAAAAACGCGGTTATCGTCTTCTACCTTTGTTTTTACGCCCAGAGAGTTAAAAAAAGAAACCAAACTATGGTTATTAAACCTGTTCAATGAAGCATGGAGGAATCTCCCATTGTTCACAATGTTGTCCATGAAGCTTGCCGGATCGCAGAGATTGGTAAAATTGCACCTCCCGTTTCCGGTAATGGACAGCTTTTTACCGAGCCTGTCGTTCTTTTCCAGTAAAACTACTTTCAAACCCCTTTGGGCAGCTGCAGCGGCGCCCATCATACCCGCCGGCCCGCCGCCCACGGTAATCAAATCATAATACATAGTTAAAAGCCTCAAGCTTCTTTTATTCGGATAAAAACATTATAAGCCAGATTCTTAAAAAATAAAAACCAGGCAAAACTTTATAAGAAGCGCCTGATTTTACAACTTCGTCAAGTTCTAGATTGGCCGGAATAACCGGATTATTGCCTTTTAAGCAGTTTATCGAGATACATATTATTATCGGCTTCTTTATAAAGTTCGTTTATTCGCAAGGGTTTCTCAGCGCTTTGATGACCCACGGCAGATCCGACAGAAATACTTAATAATGGTTTTTTGCCACTGGAGTTGTACTCATCTACTGCTTTTCTTATTCTTGTTACCGAATGTTCTACATCTGTTGCTGTACTGTCCGGCAGAAAAACTGCAAATTCGTCTCCCCCGATTCTGGATACAACATCGCCTTCCCGAAATGACCACTTGATTAAGTCTGCGGCCAGCTTAATGTGTTCGTCTCCCTGATTATGCCCGAAACTGTCATTGACAAGTTTAAGGCCGTCGATATCGCAAACTATAATGCCGACTGAAAAATGACGTCCTTCCTGGAGCCGGTTCATTTCCTGCTCAAAATAATTCCGGTTGTATAATCCGGTCAGGGAGTCGTGCAGACTTAAAAAGGTCAGCTTTTCTTCAGTCTTTTTCCGTTCTGTAATATCCGCCACAAAGGCCAGGGCGCCGATAAAACGGCCTTCCTTATCCTGGATGGGCGATGTTTCCAGGCTTGTATAAACGGTCTCCCCATTTTTATGCAGGAATTCAAAATCATGCTGTTCCTTAATTCCTTCAGCACGGCGTTTCATATTTATCATTGCATAATTGATGTTTTTTTCGTCCATGAAACAAAAAAGTGATTTACCCAGCATTTCCTCTGGTGTGTACCCGAGAATATCAGCCATGCGCCGGTTCACAAAAGTTGTTACCCCCTCAGAATCTATGGACCAAATTCCTTCCCGGGCGTTCTCAACCAGCTGCCGGTATTTGTTTTCGCTTTGGAGAATCGATTCCTCCATTTGTTTGCGTTCTGTAATATCGTTGGTAATAACAATTGTAGCAGCCTACGTTCTTTGGC
>DOTD01000090.1 GCA_003513005.1 Desulfotomaculum sp. | reverse complement strand
AACACCTCCAAGCACCCATGAAGGCGCAATTGTCCGCCCGGCGCTTTCCACGGCAGGTTCAAAGCATAAAGTCAAAGCCAGTTCCATCCGGCTCAAGCCCGGAAAGCGTTCTGTCGTCCAACGGATCAATTCAAGATCCTTTTCTGTGAAAAGACGATCTCCGATCCAAAATGGCGGGTTCCATCGTGGCTCCGTAACCTATCACCCCAACGCTATGATACAACCACGCCATCAAATTGTTAACCCCTATCACATTAATTTATCGCGGCTCCTTAAGTACGATTTTGAGCCTTCAGCGACTCTCCAAAGTTAATAGAAAAAGCAGTCTCAATGCCAAAAGAGCTATGTTGTCAGCTAAGCAGATGCGGTAGGCAAGCAAGAACCGTCCCTACTTGCCTACTTACTATCCTTGACAGAGGAAGGTCTCCGTCGTAAACTGGAAATACCGGATATAGTAACATTAAGGGGTGATTGGCAAATGCCGGTTTATGAATTTAAATGTATGGAATGTGAGAGCCGTTTTGAGAGGCTGTGCCAGATAGGCGAGACGGGCCAAAACCTCAGCTGCCCAAAATGCGGCAAACCGGAACCATACAGGGTAATGAGCAGTTTTGAGACAGGCGGGAAAAATGGCGGCGATTCCGATACTTTCGCAGGCAGCAGTGGAGGCTGCGCCGGGTGCAGTTCAGGCAACTGCGCAACCTGCGGCCATTAATTATAAAACCAAGCTCAACTTCGAGCCTGAATAAATTGAAAAACGGTTATGTGTTTTACCATAACCGTTCCTTGTTTTTAGGATTATTTTTATCCTGGTTCAGATCAACAACATCCCTTAGATCAACCAGGATAACATCCATCCCGATTTTTTTTATTTTCTTCCAGGGAATAACAACTTCCTCTTCACGGCCGAAAAATGAAACCAGCCGGCTGGGGCCGGGCATGATTATCGAAGTAATGCAGCCCTGCTCCAGGTTGATGTCAATATCCTTTATAGGTCCAAGCCTTCTGCCGTCTGCAATGTTGACGACCTCGCGAACTTTTAAATCGGATATCCTTGCCATTGCCCGCGCCCCCTCAAGATATTTATATATGAGAAAGGCGAAATATATGAATTAAAATGATCTAAATAATCTGATCCCGGATAAAAAGTCCAGTATTTTAAAACGGAATTCAACAGGCGGTTCCGGACCAGCCGATACCAGGGTCCAGGAAAGGCCGGCGGCCGGTTTTTCATGCTTCAAAGAGCCGCTTGCCGGAACAGTCTCCGGAATACTTAATTTAAAAGCAGGCGCCGCTTCTTTCAGCGCAGGGCTTTCGCCCTTGTTTTGTGTAGAAAGTTCCTTTTTCTCAATCGTTTTTAACGCGCCAGTTCCCTTAACTTGAGCAACTCCGCCGGGATCGATAAAACACAGCGGCGGGAATAAAATGCACCACCAGTTCGCTCCTTCACCACGGCCCAGAATTATCCTCAGCGCTTCGTAATTACCCGCAGGCAGCGTAAAATCGTACATCTGACCCTGATACCTTTTGGCAGGAAATATAAAGTTACCTGTTTTTACAGTTACGGGATAAGCCTTGCCGGAATCAGCGACTTCTTGGGCAGCTAGCTGCCGTATAAATCCAAGATTCTCCCTGACAACCTTCCTGGCCTGATTGACGTCATGAACATTGCTGAATTTATCAGACATCGTAATGATTACCTGGTCGCGCACACGGTACTTCAGAGCCTGATCGTTAGGGTCATTGCTGTTGGCGATTACATGAAGGCGGATCAGATTGCTGCCAACAGCGGGAATGTGCGCTCTCGACGCCTCGTTGACGTTTATCCGCCAGGCAATAAGAAAACTGACTGAAATAAGAACTGCCGATACCAACATAATTGAACGTAACTTATTAATCATTTAATAACCACCCTTTTTTAGTGTAACCAACCTCTATCCGTTTTAAACCTTACAGGTGCTTGCGCATGTGATTAAGCGCCGCCTTTTCGAGGCGGGATACCTGGGCCTGTGAGATTCCTATTTCCTCCGCTACCTCCATCTGGGTTTTGCCTTCATAGAAGCGCAGAGTAAGGATGTGTTTTTCACGCGAATTGAGCCTGTTTAGGGCATCCTGAATAGCGATACCTTCGAGCCAGTGGTGATCTTCGTTCTTTTCATCGCTAATTTGATCCATTACAAAAATAGGGTCGCCGCCGTCATGATAAATTGGTTCGAATAAAGAAACGGGATCCTGGATTGCATCCAGGGCAAAGACTACTTCTTCACGGGGCAGTTTCAATTCCAGCGCTATTTCATTTACCGAAGGCTCGCGGGAAAATTTGTTGACCAGCTTGTCCCTCACCTGTAATGCCTTGTAAGCCATATCCCGGAGTGAACGGCTTACCCGTACGGAGTTGTTGTCCCTTAAATAGCGCCTGATCTCACCAATAATCATTGGAACAGCATAGGTTGAAAACTTTACGTTCTGGGAAAGGTCAAAGTTGTCGATTGCCTTCATCAGCCCGATGCAGCCGACCTGAAAAAGATCATCGACATATTCGCCACGGTTGGAGAATCGCTGGATTACACTTAACACAAGCCGCAGGTTGCCGTTGATTAATTTGCTGCGGGCATCGGGATCGCCGCTCTGCATCGCCTGGAACAGCTGGCGCATCTGGCTTCCTGTGAGTACGGGGAGTTTTGAAGTATTTACACCACAGATCTCCACCTTATTCACCAGCATGCTTTAACCTCCACCAGTTTTGTCATCAAAATGCCTTGCTGCAATAACCTCATTATTACCCCGTCGATAATTGTTTATACATGTAGAAAAAAGGTGTAACTATCCTCAGGAAGGTCAACTGCCTACGTGCTTAATAATCGCCTCATATACTTGTACGAACTCGTTCACCCTCGAGCTCGGTTAAACTTAAGCGCTATGCGCCTCAAACAGTAACCTGGCTTATCCTTAAGGTTCACTCGTTCTTTGAATGAAAGCTCAAAATCGCACTTAAGGCATTGCCCTCCCTTTGGATGAATTTACTGATTACTTATAAAAAGGCGCTTTTTTATTGTTGAGTGTTTTGGAATTGGTTATTATATAAGAAAATCCATCTGTTGAGGTGGCGAAGTCTTATCAAAAGAATAGCCCGAAAAAAAGAGAAGTTATGCCTTAACTGCGGTTTCTGCGGTACCTACCTGCATTGTCTCGATGCTGAAGAAGGGTGCACGGGATGCGGCGCCTGTCTTGCCGCCTGCCCGAACCGGGCGATATATATGGAAAGAAACCCGGAAACCGTATACAAAACGGTCCTGATTGACGGCCGGCAGTACCAGTTTACTGACCAGTTGACTGTTCTTCAGGCGCTTTCCAAAGCGGGATATAACGTTTCCCATTTTCCGGAGGAGGGCAGGATTTACGCTCCCTGCCGGACCGGCGGCTGCTGGAGCTGCACGGTACTTATAGACGGAACTCTTAAGCCGTCATGCGTAACAACTTTAAAAGACGGCATGGAAATTATCACCGACCGGAAAGCGATTGAAGCAATGCCGCCTTTGCGCCAAATAGCGGCTGTCAAGGCCCATCCCGTGGGAGGGGTCGGCACTCCGCATACCTTGCGGAAGAAATATCAACTGACCTCCGGAAGACCCTATTACACCGAAGTGGGTGCTTTCACTCAGGGCTGCGTCCTCCGCTGCCCGACCTGCCAGAACTGGCCTTATACATATTCCTCGCGGGGTACGCCGCTGACACCCGGGCAGGCTGCCGGAATTATTGATTCAAAAGCAAGAGACTATAACCTTAAACGGATAGCCTTTACGGGCGGCGAATCGACCATCAACAGACGCTGGCTGGTCGAAGTTCTGAAAAAACTGAAAGCTCTGAACCCGGATGGAATTAACCTGCATGTTGACACAAACGGCGCGCTGTTGACGCCGGATTATATTGAACAGCTTATTGCCGCCGGCATGACCGATATAGGGGTTGATCTTAAGTCGTCCCGTCTGGAAACTTATCAGAAGGTAACGGGTATTAAGCACCCAGCCTTTTCACGAAGGTTTTTTGAGCAGTCCTGGGCTGGAGTGGAATACCTGCTGAAAAACTGCGCCGGCAGAATATTTGTCGGCCTGGGCATTGTTTATAACCGGTCCTTAGTCCCATTGGAGGAAGTTAAAGAAATTGCCGGCCGCATTATTGAACTTAACCCGTCTGTTCAGGTCTGCCTGCTGGACTACCGGCCCGAATTCAGACAAAGGGACATTTTTCAGCCATCGGCCGGTGAGATGTTCGATGTTTGGAAAACACTGAAAAAAATGGGTTTGGAATGCGTTCTCTGCCAAACAACAGCAGGTTATTACGGGCCTTGAAAAAACAAAAATTTTTTATTTTAACGATATTCAATTCTGTTGACATATTTTAAAAAGATAAAGTATACTTGAATTAAAGTTGACTAATTAAGTAAGGTTTTTAAATAAACACTCCCGGGGAGGTATAAAAATTGATCGAGCGCGTCAAGATGGTCGAAGGCCTAACCAATGAGGAGTTTTTAAATATCACCCGCCAGAAATTCAAGAATATGGTCAAGGACGCCAAACCCCTGATGACCTGGTTCAGCCTTACCGAGGAATGCAACCTTCACTGCAAGTATTGCTTCGCCGATTCCCATAAGCCCTTGGAAGGCGAACTTTCCACCAGGGAAGCTTTTAAAGCCCTCGATAACATCGCCAAAGCCGGTACTGAGGCGGTAGTATTCGGCGGAGGGGAACCGACACTCCGCAAGGATCTGCTGGAGATTGTCAATTATGCGGTAAAGAACCATGACATGTTCGCAGCCATTAACACTCACGGTCAGGCGCTGACCGACAAGCGTTACGTCCGTGCTCTGGCCGCAGCAGGCGTCAACCAGGTCAAAATAAGCGTTGACGGGCTGGAAAACAGCCATGACTGGAATAGAGGAAAAGGGACCTTTAAAAACTGCATCCAGGCGTTAAAGAACTGCGTGGAAGAGGAGTTCCCGAGCATATGGCTAATCGCCACCGTTTCACAGGTAAACTTTGATGAGGCGCCCGAACTGATTGAATTCTGCGCCAAGTTGGGCGTGGAAGTCGGTATGGTCCAACTGCTTCCCCTGGGCAGGGCCAATGATCTTCAAAAATTAATGCTTACTAAAGAGCAGGTCAGGGAATGGCAGAGAATAATGTTTGAAAAGAAAAAGTTTTACGGCGGCAATAATGTGCTGTTTGAAAACCGCTATCAGATTTGTGAGGATGAACGTTCCCTGAAAGTGGCCATCGACCCCAATAAGACGGGGAACTTTGTAGACAGTCCGGTGGGGTGTATTTCGGGAATCTGGCAGTACCTGGTTGGAGCGGACGGTAAGATCTTTGTCGGTGACGTGATGGCGCCGGAAACCGATATCGGCAATATAACGGAAAAATCCCTTAGTGAAATATGGCAGAATTCCGAGCTGATCAAGCTTTTAAAAGACAGAGAAAAGTTAGGGGGCAGGTGCGGCAAGTGCCATTTAAGATATGTCTGCGGCGGCTGCAGAAGAATGGCTTTTGGTTTATCGGGCGATATCATGGGCGAAGATCCGCAATGCTGGCGATAATCAAAAACACGCCGCAGGGCGCAGCAATTCATCAACCACAGACCGCCGAATTAAGTTCTTTCTTAATGACATGAAAAGAAAACTCGCATTATTTTTCAATATAAAAATAAGATACACCCTATTTTGCATAGGGTGTATCTTATTTGTCCCGGAATTATACGTGATCCCGGAAATCTACTTCGCCTTCTTCGTATTTGTCGCAAGTTGAAATTATCTTAAAAACGCTGCTCCTTAAACCAGATCTTCCGCGCTGACGTTGATAAAGTCGAAGTCTTCGGCGCCGAAATCCTGTTCGTTTCTGGCAATGATTGTATCCTGGCCGTACTTGGAGATGTCGACAAAACGTGCGCTGAACCCGGAAACGCGGACGATCAGGTCCTGATGCTTTTCAGGCTCCCTCTGCGCCGCCAGCAGCTCGGCGTTGCCCACGCAGTTGAACTGGACATGGTCGATGTTCAGGTCATACCAGGTGTTCATGTAGGCGAGCCAGATCTTGAAGCCGTGCTTGCTCCTCATGATCGGAACAGACAGGCGCTGGTTGAGCAGGTTCGCTTTCTGGGTGGTGGAGTCAACCTTGGATACAGACTTCAGAACGGCTGTCGGGCCTTTTTTGTCGGCGCCCATGTACGGGGAAATTCCACCGTCGTCGCAGGCCTCGCCGCCGTACCTGCCTTCCGGGGTCGGGCCTGTACGTGAACCGACCTCCATGTAGAGGCCTACCGCCTGGCCGACAGGCATGACCGGGCCGCCGGAGTAGTTGGTGATCTTCCTCATTTCGCCGGAGATTATATTCTCGTAGAACTTCTTGATGATGGCATCAGCATACTCGTCGTCGTTGCCCCACTTGGGAGCGTTGACGAAGTCGCGCCGCATTTCCTCGTAGCCTTCCCAGTTGGCGTACAGAGCGTCAAGCATCTGTTCCATCGTGTATTTCTTCTCGTCATAAATGAGCTTCTTCATGGCGACCATCGAGTTGGCGTCAACCACGGTGGTAATGGGATTGTGCCAGCCGTTGGGCTGCTCGGAGAGATCGCAGGCGTCTCTGCCGAGTTCCATGCAGCCGTCATCGATTCTTGAGACGAAGGGCAGTTGCAGGATCCTGGCTTCCCAGTAGCGGGAAACGTCCTTAGCCCTGATTGATATGCTCACTGTGTACTCGTACTGTACTCTGAAGGCTTCCCAGAGCTTTTCGAAGGTGTCGAAAGTCCTGGGGTCGCCGGTTTTCGGGCCCAGCTGGGTGTCTGAATAACTCCAGTCATAGCCGTCGTTCAAAGCAATCTCCAGGATCTTGGCCGGGAAAATCGAGCCGCCGCCCTCCGACCTTGTCTTCTGGGTCTTCCTGCGGCCGGCCAGGCCCGGAGACATGCACAGAACGTTGCACCAGTCGTGGGCTTCTTCGGGGGTCGCCCCGTTGTTGTTCTGGCTTGGTCATTCAGAGCGTCGTTTTTAATTGAAGGGAAACCCATGCCGTCCCTGTTCAGCCCGCCGATGGTCAGGATGAAAAGGTCGTTGGAGCCAGGGAAGATTTCCCGGTTAACCCTTGACTTGCCGGCGCCGTGCTCGGAACACTTCAGCCGCTCGCACTCGAACAGCTCGACAGCATCCTTGTGGGTCATGGTCTGGAAGGTTTTGTCAATTACGATGGCCTTGTAATACGGCCAGCAGAGCTTATCCTCTTTGTGGGCCATGCCGCTGGCATAGTGCTTAATGGCGTGGCACATCAGGTAGACATACCACTTCATCTGCATGACGTCCCACAGCCGCTGGCTAATCTCAGCCATTTGCAGCAGTTCTTCTCTTCTTACGGGGTCGGTTTCAAAGCTTTCGGCGACGATCCTGCAAAGCCTGGCATGGCGCCTTGCCCAGCTGATCACAGCCTTGTCGGCCATAATCATAGAACTCCAAAGGCCGATTTTTTCCAGTAGCGGCAGCCTCTCCGGAGCATCCCAGCGCGGGCGGCCAGTTCGGCTCTGGTCCTGTCAATGTTGGCCTGGGCAAGCTCAATCTTTTTCAGCAGGCCGTCTTCAGCAACAGTTTCGTAAGGAGGAACAATGCTGTTGAAACCAATGGCAAAAGCCGGCGCTTCCATTGAGGCCCACCGGTACATACGTTCAATTTAGTTAATTAAACAGTAACCGCCAAAATTCTTAGATATTAATCTTTACCGGTTCGTCGTCGGGAAGCGGCACAGTGTTCACTATGCCTGGAATCCCCTCTTCATACTTGCCGCAGGTTGTATTGTTAAAATCTTTAATCTTTCTTACCCAGGGAGTACCTGCTCTTGTTTTGTAGCCGACGCAAAAACCATTATCCGGGTCTCTGGAATCTTTCCGCCCCCACTTGCATTTTGCACACGGTTTAGGTGTTCCCGGCACTATGCCAATCTGGACATTTTTTTTCTCAGCATCTTCCACAGCAAGACACTCCTTTTTCAGATCTAAGACGTTCTTTGGTAAGTTTAAGTTACGGGCATGTACAGACACGGCAACCCCTGCAATGGCCCATCATACTGCTGACCACTTTCGGCATACCGTATTCATAGCGCCCGCAGGTGCAATTATGAAAATCCTTGATTTTTCTTACCCAAACAGTGTCTGCGTTTGTTTTGTAAGCAATGCAGTAACCCCTGGACATGTCCCTGGAGTCCTGGCGCCCCCAAAGACACTTTGAACAAGAAGACGGTGTTCCGGGCACATAATTTATCACAGCCGAATTTCTAAGGACAGTTGTTCCCTCCACCGTTGAAATTCCTTTCCTTAATTAAAATATCAGTTAGTATCAGCAATCCTATTAGGAGAGGCTTTGTGCGGTAACTCCCGACAAACCCCCGACAGTACATTCAAATTTATGGGCGCGGGCAACAGGCGCCATAATTTTCAGCAGCTCGACGACATCCTCTCCGAATAAAGACTTAAAATCCCTGTATTTGTAATTACCCAGCCTGCCCAACAAGGCGTATTTATTTTCAGCATAGCTGTGGAAAGGAAGAATATCCACCGCTACTATCTTCCCGGGCAGAGTAGCGATATAGCTTGCGTAGGCCTCAAAATCTTCCTTTGAATTGTTAAAATCGGGAATGATAGCCAGCCTGATCCTTATATTTGCTCCCGCGCGGACTAGATTTTCAATATTAGTCAAGATAACTTTTAAGTCACCTTTAATTATCTCTTTATATTTTACTGGATCCATGGTCTTGATGTCACAAAGAAAAAGGTTTGCTAAAGGAACAAGCTCAGCAAGGTGGCTCCACCGACAATAGCAGGAGGTATCGATAGCAAGGTGCACAGCCTCCTCCCACTTCAGCCTTTTGGCCAGTTCCGTAGTATATTCCGGGAAAAACAGTGGTTCGCCGCCGCTGATCGTCACCCCTCCTCCGGAATTCTGAAAAAACGGCCTGTCGGAAACGGCTTCCTTGATAACCTCATCCATTGTCATTTTAGTCCCGACCAACTGCCTGGCCTCGTATAAACAGGCTTTGACGCACTCACCGCACCCCGTGCACTTGTTCCTGTCGAAGCGGAGATTTATTTCTCCTCTTTCTTTTTCTATGTAAGTGGCGCCTGTAGGGCAGACTTCGGCGCACTTGCCGCACCCGGTGCACTTATCCAGAAAGTGGTTAATCTCCGGTTTTACCGACTGCGTTTCCGGATTATGACACCAGGGACACCTTAAAGGGCATCCCTTTAAAAAAATAGTCGTGCGCAGGCCGGGTCCGTCCTGAAGGGAATAGCGCTGGATGTTGGTGATGAGGGGTTCCCTGACGCGCTTCCCGGTATCCTGGTTTATTTCTTCAGAGGTCGTTGTTGACGACATCAGCCTCATCTCCTTAATTATATTTTCTTCCCAAATTGAGCAGCTTTCCGAACTTGGCGGGAAATTCCTGCAGGTTATCAATGAATTCAACCTGTCTGCCGTACTCTTCCCTCAATGCCGATTTGTTGCTTTTTGAGCATCCGTAACCCATAGTCATCAGGCTTATTCTTTGCTTCTTGCAGTATTCGATGGCATATTCCACATTGCAGCCCCAGTTGGAAGCCCCGTCCGTAATGTGGATTATGTATGGACGCCTGGTTTTCGTCCTGATTAAGGTCGCCGCTGCGATAATTGCCTCGCCGGAAGCGGTCTTTCCCTGGGGAAGCACTGTGTAGAGCTCGTTGTCGCCCCTGGAAAGCTCGGTTAATAGACAGGCGCCCTTGGTCTCGTTATAGGAAAATATCCTGGCATTCTTATTAATATTAGATAAGGCCGTATAAAGGACTTTAAAAATCATCTGGATGGTGTTCCATTTCGGCCCGCCCATTGAACCGGAAGCGTCGATGACCAGGATGATGTCGTTGCTCATTTCAAATTCGGTCTTTTTGTACATGAAAACTTTTCCGTTGATTGGCGCCCTGTACAGCCGCCGCTTGTCAATTTTTCCGCTTTCCATGCCCCGGCTGATTATTTTCCTTTTGTCCGCCTTGGTATTGATCAGGGCCTGGATCTTCGTCAGAAGGCTCATATCC
Organism: Desulfotomaculum sp.; assembly: GCA_003513005.1. NCBI lineage: Bacteria > Bacillati > Bacillota > Clostridia > Eubacteriales > Desulfotomaculaceae > Desulfotomaculum > Desulfotomaculum sp. Next base: position 15,887 of record DOTD01000090.1, on the reverse strand, counting down.
ACGGGTTCCCTAAAAGGCAAAACGATATCATTGATCTTGATAGGAACGACTTCGGTGTCGTCATGGCAGATCAGCCTGATTTCATCGGTTATATCCGCGCTCTTGCTGACCAGCGTTTCCATTTCCTTGGCGTAGTGGGCGATGATCGCCTTGAATTGGCTCTTGTCTTCAACAATATCTTCGGCGATGGTGCGCGGGATCATCTTCTTATCCCTGATATCGGTTACCCAGAAACCAAAGTTCGCTTTCAGGTCCTCATAAATGCTCAGGTAAAGTTTGGCCCTTAATTCACACCGCTCCACAACGCTGCTGATCCGGGGAACTTTATTAATTAAATCGCTGACAATCGAATTCAGGACGAGCAGAGGCTCAGTATAGAAACGGGACAGGTTGTACCCGTAGTAACCGTACATCTCGTCCTCAAACTCATTCTTGTAAGCCTGGCCCGTTCTCTCCGCAGCCATAAGCCACCACAGGTGCAACAGTTCGTCGACCGTGGGGGGTTGAAGAAAGTTCTTTCTTCTCACGTCAAACGTATACTCGCGGTATTTTTCCGTATAACGCCCGAGAATCCAGCGGTTGGAAATAATATCCACGTAGACATCTTCCGCCATCTCTATAAAAAGGGCAAAGCGGCGGTCGTAACGGAAGGAATCCTCGTCGTGCAGTTCCTTGTTTAGCGCTTTAGCCGCAAGGTTTTTCGCGCGATCGCTCCATTCCGTGTTTTTGTAACCTAGGTGAATGGCTTCCCCGATGGCGATATCGGCTCTGCTCGGAGGAACCGGGTACCTTCCCAGCACAGCGGAAGGGTCTAAAAAGATCACGTTGCTTTCCGTAGGTTCCATGCCGGACCAGAGGATGGTTCCCACATTTCTGCCCATGTACGCCGTTATCTTTTCAATGCCTTTGAGCAAGAAAACGAGCTCGCGGAATTCCACGGGCGATTTATTCTTCCGCCAATGTTCGGAAATCCCCTCTTCACCGGGTATGTAAAAAGAACTGATAATATCCTCTGGTTTTACAATCTGGGGATATTTGATCATGTTCTCCCCTCTTTCGCTTTTAAAGTCGGCCTGCTATCTAAAGAGAACGAATTCACTGGCCAATTCTGCGTCGATGTCTTTCCTTTCCATATGCATGGTAAGCAGAATTGATTCAAGGTGATCCCTGTCGGTCTGCAGGCTGTATATAATCGCATCCCGGATGCTTACTCCGACTGCCACCAGTTCCCCAATCATCAGGGTTGTTCTTGTTGAAACATCCATCGGGGTTTGCGAATTTCCCCTTAATTTATTGATCAGGTCAACTATTTCCTCGGCTTTTTCCTTGTCCACACCTGTCTTTTTGACTAGGACTTCAACTTCCACTTCAGCCGGGATGTAATCCATCAGGATCGTGTAAAAGCGGTCCCTCAACGCCGGATCGAGCATCTCGGTGCCTACATATTCCTCTCCTTCGTTCATCGTTGCAAAAAAGACAACGCTTTTCGCTACCTGGAGCAGGCCAAGTTCATCCATCCAGACCTGTCTGTCTTCAGCAAGCAGGGAAAACAGCATATTCAGCGCCTTGGGATGTTCTGGCCTGTTGATTTCTTCAAGGTGAACCACACATCCGTCCGTCTGGATCGCCTCCGGGAAAAGAAACGGCTTGTAACTGGTTTCGCCTTCCCTTAAGGTATATTCTCCAAACAACTGCCCCGGCTCGGACAAAATACCAATCTGAAAGGAGGCCAGCGGCCTGTTGTATACGGCGGCATATTGGCGGACCAGGGAAGACTTGCCGCAGCCCTGTCTTCCGGTTACCAGAACATTAACGGGCTTTTTTTCAGATATAAGCCTTATTTTATCGATTATGTTCCTTGTTTCCCGGCTGACATAAAAAAAAGGGTCTGCTTCCGGCACTAATATCTTATTTTCTGTGCTCATTTTTTGTCCTCCATTTTTTAATATAAACAACTTTTAATATAAACAACATACACCCTATTTTGCATAGGGTGTATGTTGTTTGTTCCGGAATTACACGTGATCCCGGAAATCTACTTCGCCTTCTTCAAAATGATCGCAGGTTGTATTGTAATAGTCGTGGATCATCCTTTTCCAGATGCCGCCCATTCCGGTCCTGTGACCGCCGATGCACTGCCCCTTGGCAGGATCTGTGGGGTCTTCGACTCCCCATCTGCATTTGAGACACGCCTTCGTGGTTCCCATTTCAAGTCTGACTCCGACCTTTCTTTTTTCAGCCAGCTCTTTTGCTTTTGAGACTAATTCGGACACCTATAAAACACCCCTTTATATTCAATTTTTACTCGAAATTATCTTAAAATAATGCTCCTTAAACCATTTCATCCGTGCTGACGTTCAGGAAGTCGAGGTCTTCGGCGCCGAAATCCTGCTCGTTTCTGGCGATGATGGTGTCCTGGCCGTACTTGCCGATATCAACGAAGCGGGCGCTGAAGCCGGAAACACGGACAATCAGGTCCTGATGCTTTTCAGGCTCCCTCTGCGCCGCCAGCAGCTCGGCGTTGCTCACGCAGTTGAACTGCACGTGGTCGATGTTCAGATCGTGCCAGGTGTTCATGTAGGCGAGCCAGATCTTGAAACCATGCTTGCTCCTCATAATCGGAACAGACAGGCGCTGGTTGAGCAGGTTCGCCTTCTGGGTGGTGGAGTCGACCTTGGATACGGACTTCAGAACGGCCGTCGGGCCCTTCTTGTCGGTGCCCATATATGGGGAAATTCCTCCGTCGTCGCAAGCCTCGCCGCCGAACCGTCCGTCCGGGGTCGGGCCTGTGCGGGAACCGACTTCCATGTAGAGGCCTACCGCCTGGCCGACAGGCATGACCGGGCCGCCGGAGTAGTTGGTGATCTTCCTCATTTCGCCGGCGATTATATCTTCATAGAACTTCTTGATGACGCTGTCGGAATAGTCGTCGTCGTTGCCCCACTTGGGAGCGTTGACGAAGTCGCGCCGCATTTCCTCGAAGCCTTCCCAGTTGGCGTACAGGGCGTCAAGCAGCTGATCCATAGTGTACTTCTTGTCGTCGTAGATGAGCTTCTTGATGGCGACCAGCGAGTTGGCGGCCACCACGGTGGTGATGGGGTTGTGCCACCCGTTGGGCTGCTCGGAGAGCTCGTTGGCGTCCCTGCCGAGTTCCATGCAGCCGTCGTCTATACTGGAGACGAAGGGCATCTGCAGAACCCTGGCTTCCCAGTAACGGGAAACGTCCTTGGCCCTGATGACCATGCTTATCGCGTACTGGTACTGTGCCCGGAAGGCCTCCCAGAGTTTGTCGAAGGTATCGAAGGTCCTGGGGTCGCCGGTATGCGGGCCGAGCTCGGTATCGGAGTAGCTCCAGTCGTAGCCGTCGTTCAAGGTGATCTCCAGGATCTTGGCCGGGAAGAGCGAGCCGCCGCCCTCCGACCTTGTCTTCTGAGTCTTCCTGCGGCCGACCAAGCCGGGGGACATGCACAGAACGTTTGCCCAGTCATGGGCTTCTTCGGGGGTCGCCCCGTTGTTGTTCTGGCTGAACCTGGCGTAATAGAGCATCTGGTGGGAATTTAACTCATCGTTTTTAATTGAGGGATAGCCGAGACCGTCCCTGATGCACTCGAAGACGAGACGTTTGGTCTTTAAGCGGCCTTTGGGGTTCCAGCGGAACATGATTGAAGGCTCCGTCGTCCGGATGTTCCGGGCGGCTTCCAGGATAGCGTCGGTGCAGTCGTTGCTGCCGTCCGTGCCGTCTCTATTCAGCCCTCCGATGGTCAGGATGAAGAGGTCGTTGGAGCCGGGGAAGATTTCCCGGTAGGCCCGTGACTTGCCGGCGCCGTGCTCGGAGCACTTCAGCCGCTCGCACTCGAACAGCTCGACGGCATCCTTGTGGGTCATAGGCTGGAAGGTTTTATCGATTACGCTGGCCTTGTAATAGGGCCAGCAGAGTTTATCCTCTTTGTGGGCATAGCCGCTGGCATAGCGCTCGATGGCGTGGCAGAGAAGGTAGACATACCACTTCATCTGCATGACATCCCACAGTCCCCGGCAGGGTTCAGCGGGTATCCTGTGGTTGATGTCGGCCATCTCAAGCAGTTCTTCTCTTCTTGCGGGGTCGGTTTCAAAGTTTTCGGCAACAATCTTACATAGCCTGCCGTGGCGCCTTGCCCAGCTGATCACTGCCTTGTCGGCGATGATCATGGATCTCCAGACGTCGATCTTTTCCAGCAGCGGCAGCCTCTCCGGAGCGTTCCAGTACGGGGCGGCCAGTTCGCCCCCGGCTTTATCAATGTTGGCCTGGGCCAGCTCAATCCTTTTCAGCAGCCCGTCTTCCGCCACTGTCTCGTAGGGGGGAACAATGCTGTTGTAGCCCGAAGCAAAGCTCGGCGCTTCCATCGAGCTGACCTGAAACATCTGGCCCAGCTCAAACGGCTCGAAGTAGGGCATGCATTTGGAGAGCAGCGAGTGCTTCATCCAGTAGTTGTTGATTTCCTGGGCTTCTTCCACCGGCTGCGGACAATACCTGGGGCTTTGAATATAATCCTGGGTGGCCAGGAAGGAAAGTTCCGGATACAGGGGGATCATACTCGGATCTTCGGCGTGGTAGCCGATGATCTTCTCGTCTTCCTGCAGAATGACAGTGCACTTATCCAAAAGCGTCTGGAGGCAGGTAGCCCTTCTTAAAACTTCCTTATTTCCATCGGATGCCCTATGTCCCTCGGTCCAGTAGCGCAGCCGCTCAATACCTCCCCTGACGCTGCTTTCTACAAACTCGCCGGCCGCAGTATGCTTCCAACGGCACCTCGCCTTGAGCCTCTTCGTCCTCTCGGTTGTCGGCTTAGCCAGATTTTCATGAAGATATTCATCTTCGATTGCTTCCTCAGCGGGGTTCTCATAAGGAAAATCAAGGGCTTTTCCCTTATACTCAATTGGCTTATGTCTAGTTGCCATGGATATCGTTAACCTCCCCATTTAAATTTTGGTTTTTTAAAGTTCTTGGACTACACTTTCTCAGCGAAAAAAGGACATTTGCTTGTGTCCATATCGCCCATCACGGGTTTGGAGAGCCAGTACTTGCCTTTTTCATCCTTTATTTCCCTGACGCAGTCTCCTTTCCCCTCTGCAAAATCATCTGCATTCTCGGGAACAGCGAAAAACGATTTGCACTCTGCACAGGCCGCCATTAAGTGTTCACCTCCCTATGTATTTTTGGTTGGTTGGTTGATTAGTATAAGTTTAAAATATACTAATCTGTCAGAACAATTTATCTATTCTTATTTTATAAGATACTTTATCATTAGGGGGCATGTCAAGTACTCTTCTTAAAATATTTTTAAAATAATTCCTGAAATTTAAAACTATTAAAAAGATATATTGGGAAATATTAGTCCAATTGGTCCTATAGGAACATTTTTGTCACAAATAGGAGTTATAACAGTAAGGAAAGCTGGTAGCGGCGCAGGGACTCGAACCCCGGACACCGCGGGTATGAACCGCGTGCTCTGACCAGCTGAGCTACGCCGCCTTAACTTGGAGCCATCAACCGGGCTCGAACCGGTGACCTCGTCCTTACCAAGGACGTGCTCTACCTACTGAGCTATGATGGCAAATACATTATCAAAGGAAATTCTTTTATGCCGTGAAGTGAGTTTAACATAAGAGTAAGGCCTTGTCAAGACAGGATGCCGCAGCTTCTATGCAAACTGATAAACAAAAATATATTCGAAAGATCGCGGCTTGACTCATAAAAATCCGCTCCTGGTAAACATTAAAATAAGCAACCCTTTTACACTTTAAGTACAAATATATAAAGAGGCGGTAGAATGAATAGATTGCGGGTTAAACCTATAGAACACCTGTTAGCCGAAAAAGAAGGCGGAACGCACCGGCTGGCAAGGACACTCGGATCGTTCGATTTAACGGCGCTTGGTCTTGGGGCAGTGATCGGCACAGGCATTTTTGTTTTAACGGGATTGGCGGCTGCACGCTATGCCGGCCCGGGTATAATCCTATCTTTTGTCATTGCGGCGGTAGTAAGCGGCCTTACCGCGCTAATTTATGCGGAACTGGCTTCTTCGATTCCGGTCGCCGGCAGCGCCTACACATTTGCCTATACTTCTCTGGGTGAACTGCTGGCCTGGCTGGTCGGCTGGAATCTTGTGCTCGAATACGCGGTCGCTTCGGGTGCGGTCTCCATCGGTTGGGGATCTTATTTAGTCAGCCTTCTTAAATCGGCCGGGATTACACTTCCCGCCGCCCTGACCACTTCTCCTCTGGCCGGCGGAATAATCAACCTTCCTTCCTTATTTATAGCCGCCGTGATTACAGCCCTGATTATTTCCGGAACCCAGCACAGCGTCGTTGCCAATAAGTTTATCGTGGGCTTAAAGGTAAGCATACTGATCCTTTTTATCTTCCTCGGATTCAGGCACATCGACACCGCCAACTGGAACCCTTTTCTTCCATTTGGAATTTCGGGTGTCTTTAAGGGCGCGGCAATTATCTTCTTCGCCTTTATTGGCTTCGACGCGGTTTCCACAGCAGCCGAAGAGGTTAAAAATCCCCGCCGGGACCTTCCCTTCGGGATTATCTCCTCACTTGCCCTGGCCACTATTCTCTATATTGCGGTTTCAGCCGTATTAACCGGAATCGTCAAATACCCTTTTCTTGATACCGCCTCACCCATGGCCAGCGCCCTTCTGGCTATCGGTTTAAACTGGGGTTCAGCGCTTGTTTCTGTCGGTGCCCTGGCCGGCCTGACCTCGGTAATGCTTGTTACAATGTATGGGCTGAGCAGGATTTTCTTTGCCATGTCCCGTGACGGCCTCCTGCCGCCGGTATTTTCCTGGGTCCATCCGAAACTGGCCACTCCTGTCCCGGACAGCCTGATTATAGGAACCATTGTAGCTTTAATGGGCTCTTTGCTGCCCATACAAATTGTGGCCGAATTAGCTAACATAGGCACTCTCTCGGCTTTCATGGCTGTTTCGATAGGCCTCATCGCGCTGCGGAAAACCAGGCCCGATCTCCCGCGGCCCTTCAGAGTTCCTTTTGTGCCCTGGCTGCCCCTGGCGGCTTTTGGATTTTCGTTTTACCTGGCCTTCAACCTGCCTGCCCTTACCTGGATCCGCCTGGTCATCTGGATTTTAATCGGCCTGGCCATTTATTTTGCATACGGGTACAGACATAGCAAGCTAAGAAGCGCACAGCCGGGACGGCTGCGGCCGGCGGATCTGAGAAATATGGCCCCCGCCCGGAAACCAGAAGAAAAAAGAGAAAAATAATCCCCGCTATAGAAACGGGGCAATGTTGTCGCATAGCTTAAATTCTATTCTTAATTTCATTCTTAATTTAGAAGGAAATCCCCTTAAAGGCATCTGTTTGATAGCTTTCTATCTCGCCATGGTCAGCCAGCGCTGCAAGTTCAGGATCAACGGGCAGCTTATCGATCAGCCTCATGCCGGTTTCCAGAGTAGTCTCGAAGACTTTGCTGGGCCCGAAAAGATATATTTCTTTGCCGCAGTCGGGGCACTTTAAATAACTCATGTTCTCTACCATGCCTAAAATTGGTATATTCATGTGCTCCGCCATTTTAACAGCTTTTTTAACCACCATCATGGCCAGGTCCTGAGGGGATGTCACTACGACCAATCCGTCTAAAGGCAAAGACTGCATGGCTGTTAAAGGTATATCCCCTGTTCCAGGCGGCAGATCGACAATCAAATAATCGAGATCTCCCCAAATAACATCCGTCCAGAATTGCTTGACTACGTTGGCAAGCACAGGCCCTCTCCAGATCACAGGTTCGTCCTCCTCGACCAGAAATAAATTTAAGGAGATAACGAGGATTCCTGTAGAAGTCTTGACCGGTAAAATGTGATCGTCCAGACTTTCCGGATGGGTATTTAATCCAAACATCTTAGGAATGCTTGGGCCGGTAATATCTGCGTCAAGTATACCAACTTTATAGCCCTGTTTCCTCAAACCAATGGCCATTAATGCGCTGACGGAAGATTTGCCTACTCCCCCCTTGCCACTTACTACGGCAATAACTTTTTTAATATTGTTGAATTCACTCTGTTCGATAACCTTGGGTTTATTATTACTCTCTGCTGCTGATGCTGCTGGACATGTGTTTTCGGACATTCAATATTTCCTTTCCTTCTTTAAATAATCTTTTGAAATATTTTAATAATTTTGCCATATGAGTTTTGTTTTTTAAATGTGACATGTTTGCAATCGACATATTCGAAAACGCTTTCTCTTTCCAGGTAATTCCCCCCTCTGATCAAGATTGTCCGTCCCTGTAAAGAGTCTCCGCAACTTTTTTCTTGCAGCCCGTAAAATCCGCTTAAAAGCCGGACGGCGCAAACACATTTTTCTTCCTATTGAACATATGCCCATAAATTTTATTGTAAAATGTCTAAAAATGCAACAAAAACTTTTCTGCCAGGGGGACGGGGTTGTTGACACACATTGCGGTCGCCCGGCTTCAAGTTTAATTTTATTATTGACTGTTGGTATGTTCATTATTTAATATGGTATCATCTACCCGGCTTTATGCTCAACTCTCGGAGTAAAGAAAATAAAAAACATTAATTTTAAAAAGGTGATGATCATATGTCCGATAAAGTCTCGTTAACGGAAATTGACCATTTAGAAATCCTTTCTGTGATGGATAATTACGCCGACGCAAGCCTCAGCTCTTCTCCCGTTGTGGAAAGGTTTGGATTTTACGAAAAAGGCAGGGTCAGATCCGACACCCTTTTTGCTGAACATGGATTCTCCTTGCTTTTAAGGGCAAAAAGAGGGAACGAAGAAAGCGCGGTTATTTTGGATGCGGGATGGTCAGGAGAAGGAGCAATCCATAATCTTAATCTGCTCAACGTCAATTTATCGGAAATACAGGCCTTGGTTTTGAGCCATGGCCATATAGATCACTTCGGAGGATTAACCAGGCTGGCCGCTGCAATTGGAAAAAACTTTTCTTTAATCTGCCACCCGGAAGTGTTCCAAGATTTGCGCATACGTCTAACACCCAGCGGGGAGAAAATTAAATATCCGGTGTTGAAGAAGGAACAACTGGAGGCCTCAGGAGCGCAGGTTATCGAAAATAAACAGCCCATCCTTTTCGGAAAGGGATTTTTTGCCGCAACCGGTGAAATCCCGATGATCACAAAGTTTGAACAGGGCACTTCGAACTTATTCCTTGATGACGGCATAAACCTGGTCAGGGACGATGTTTCCGAGGAGCAAAGCATCGCCGCCAATGTGCGCGGCAAAGGGCTGGTCGTTATTTCCGGCTGTGCTCACCGGGGAATCATTAATACAATTGAACAGGCCCGGAAAATGACCGGAATAGAAAAAATCTACGCGGTGATAGGAGGTTTTCACCTCGGCGGCCGGCTTTCCGGACAAATTATTGATCCAACTGTACGCCGCCTGAAAAAAATAGACCCCGCCTTGCTGGCGCCCATGCATTGTACCGGCTGGGAAGCCATGCATATTCTTGCCGGGGAATTTGGCGATTCTCTTATTTTAAACAGTGTGGGAAGCCTGTTAAGATTATAGGTTTTCTTTGTCCAACGCCGCCTTCAGCAGTTCTCCAAGGTTATTTCCGATGGAGTCCTGGTCGCTGTATCTGGCGATCAGCCTTTGGTTCATTCTGCTCTCGTTTTTGGAAGCCTGAAACCCAAAACCGTCGCTTTCCGGCTGCCGGTGTCCGCAGGCCCTGTCCTGGCAGACAAGCATTCTGCCTCTTTTGCCCTTGACAAGCAGCATAAATTTACTGCAGACAGGACACTTTGTTTTGGAAATATTGTCCGCTTTGTACGAAGAAACCGTGTCCGTGGCGATGCTTTTAACCAATTCAAGCGCATTTGAGCGTATATCAGCAATAAATTCGGTTTTACTGCCCTCGCCCCTGGCAATATTGGACAGCCTCTGCTCCCACTGCGCAGTTAATTGAGGTGATTTTAACGCCGGAGAAACCAGTTTAATTAACTGTATACCTTTGGATGTAGGGGTGAGTTCCTTGCCCTGGCGCTCAATATAGTTGTTGTAGAGCAATTTTTCGATAATCTCGGCGCGGGTGGCCGGTGTTCCCAATCCGCATCCCTTCATTGTTTCACGCAGTTCTTCATCTTCAATAAACTTGCCCGGGCTTTCCATGGCGGTAAGCAAGGTAGCCTCGGTGTAGCGGGCGGGCGGTTTGGTCTTCGCCTTGTTGATTTTAATACCTTTCACCTGCTTAGGGGCGCCTTTTTTAAATTTCGCCAAAACCTGCTCGGGAAGGGCTTCATCATTTAAAGTATCTTTTTCATCAGTTTTGGAAGTTACCAATCTCCAGCCCTTATCTTTGACAATCCTGCCTCTGGAGTAGAATTTTTCCCCGTTTACTACGGTAATCAATATGGTTTGATCATACCGGTAGGGAGGGTATAAAACAGCAACAAACCTTCTGGCAATTAAATCGTACAAATTTCTTTCTTCCGCATTCAAGGACGCCAAACGTAAAGACTCTCCGGTGAGGATTATCGCATGATGGTCGGAAACCTTGCTGTCATCGACAAAGCGTTTTGAAGTTATTAGGGGTTTGAGCAGGAGCGGCTTCACAAAGTCGGCATATGGAGGGACAGCGATGCTTTTTAGCCTGGCGGGCAAAGTGGGAACCATGTCCGAAGTAATATAACGTGAGTCGGTCCTTGGATAGGTAACAAGTTTATGCTGTTCGTATAAGTCCTGTAAAACAGAAAGTGTCTTCTGCGCCGAAAATCCGTAACGCTTGTTGGCATCTCTCTGCAGTTCGGTCAGATCGTAAGCAAGGGGAGGCGGTTCGCTTTTGCTTTCCGTCCGGATATCCTCAATTATTCCCTGATGACCCTGCAGCTTTGCAGCTAACGCTTCTGCCCTTGTGTAGTCAAAAATACGGCTGTTCCCTTTCTTATCCCGCCAATCTCCGAAAAAGTCTCCGAAATCCGCCCGGACAGTCCAGTAATCAACCGGAATAAATTGTTTTATTTCCTCCTCCCGGTTAACAATCATGGCGAGTGTCGGAGTTTGAACCCGCCCTGCGGTCAGTTGGGCGTTGAATTTGCAGGTTAACGCCCTGGTTACGTTTAACCCGATTAGCCAATCAGCCTCGGCCCTGCAAACGGCAGCGTCAAACAGATTATTATAAGAAGATCCGGGCTTTAAATTGGCAAACCCCTCCCGAATGGCGGCGTCGGTCTGGGATGAGATCCACAGGCGTTTGAAAGGTTTTTTCCAATATGCGGCAGCCATGATCCAGCGGGCCACCAATTCTCCTTCACGTCCGGCGTCCGTGGCAATGACCAGTTCTTTTAGATCTTCCCTTTTCATAAGATTTCTGACTACCTGAAACTGGTGGGAAGTCTGCCTGATTACTTTCAGCTTCATGTTGGCCGGCAGCATGGGCAGGTCTTCCAAAGCCCAGTTCTTATATTTCTGATCATAATCTTCAGGTTCGGCAAGGGTAACCAAATGACCCAGCGCCCAGGTCACCACAAATTGAGGTCCTTCCATAAATCCCTTATTTTTCATACCGCAGTTTAAAACCCTGGCAATTTCCTTTGCTACACTGGGTTTTTCAGCAAGCACAAGCGATTTTTTCATTACCCCTCCTGTTTGACTGTTATCCCTTAAGCTTAATAAGCGAATACCGTCCCTCGTTCCGGATAAATTCGGGCTCGGATGAGTTAATAACACTCTGCAGCACATCTTCAGCCCATGATTCCGGTATTGAACCCAGGGTCCTGATGGCAAGTATCTTTTTTTCAACTGACGGCGAATACATACGATGAGCGGTATTGTTATGAGGATTAAAATAATAAATAAAACCTTTACGCACCGGAGAACCGTAAACGTGAATAGTAACTGAAGTGTTGTTGTTCACGGCCTGCATCTGGTGAATACCTTCATTCAGAGCCAAAACATAGGTTGTTTCACCGGGAGAAAGGGTGGCGTCAGCCGTCTGGACAACCTCGGCAAAATTGCTGTCGCTCCCGTCATCCACCCGGGCAAACTTTCTTTCCCTTATTTGATTTATATGGGCGCCTACGATACCCCAGGCGCCATGGTCATGAATGGGATAAAAAACATTTGGCTCCCAGATAAAGGCCCGGACAGTAAACAATTTTTCAGGGCTGCGGTATATCTGAATATCGTTGGGGTCAATGGAATGCCATTGTGATTTCAGAAAAGCATCGTCAAGAGCCAATTTTGACAACACTGGTTTGAACCAGTTGGGATTAGAAACAAGTTGGCTGAGCATGCCCCGGCCGTTTTTCAGCAGGTCCGGCCATTCCGGTTTGTCTTTCAGCAAAGTACTGAACTGTTCTGCGAATTGTTCCAGGTTATTAATTTCCATGATCATTTCCCCCGCTTTCATGATTTGTTTTTACAGCATTGGCTCGGTCTTCCTTACTCCAGCTTCCGTATTTTCGCACATGATTCCATGACTTGTACCTCGGGTCGTCAGGATAAGCGGCCAGCGCTTCTTTTTCATCAAGGTACTTTTTCATAATGCCCTTTTGTTTATAGACAAGCCGATCCTTCCCGACAGGGCAGACTTTGGTGCATATCCCGCATGGATACGTTTTTTCATTAACTAATTCAATATGCCACTCCAGGCAGGAAAGCATATTAAAGTCGCTTTTTAGTTTATCCTCACTTATAGTTATCGCATCCACAGGGCAGCATTTGGCGCAGGCGCCGCACTTGATGCAGACGTCTTTTTCAATCACCGGGTCGGATTCCAAAGGTTCAGAGATAAAGACAGACACAAAACGCACCCGGGAACCAAACTCTGGAGTAACCAGGCAATTGCTTAAACCGACAGTCCCCAAACCCGCATATTTAGCCGCCATTTTATGGCTGAACGCCGCCGTTGGCTTGTATTTTAAAAGCCTGAGGCTGCTGTAACCGTCCCGTGTGAAAAAATAAGCGGCGTTTCCTGCGCGGACCAGATAACGGACAAGGTTGAAGGCCATTGCATCAAGAACACTGTTTGAGGTTGTATAGGTCTCTTTGTGCAAAATGGAAGGTGTTGTTTCAACAATCGGAAGCGGCATGCCCACTCCTAAGACTATTACTGTACGCGCTGGTTCCCAGAGCGATTGGGGCCTGAATTGGGAAGGGACTTCATTTTCCTCGTCCCACCGCTCAACAGACGCAAAACCGATTAGATCTGCGCCTGCGTCCCGGCAAAATTGTTTAATGCTGTCTTTAAGTCCGGTATTTGGAGCCACTTTATAATCCCACCTCTTAATCAAAGGAGGATAAAGCCATTATACTACAAATTACTCGTCTTATCTTCATCTTTTAATTATCACCCCGCAATTCCTTGCGGCGCTTTAATTCTCTTTCATAAAAACAGCTCAACCCTTAGAAACCTTACAATATTTCGATTGTCTGCTATAATTTTTTAATGCGTGATTTCCAGAAACGGGGTTTTCTTTTTTCAAAAAAAGCCTGCTGGTCTTCCTTTATTTCCAAACCGGTGAACCAGTCAGGATACATCAAACCGGACAGTTTACCCAGGGACCCGGCCAGATAATCAATTTCCATGTCAAAACTGGTCTTCAGTACTTCTATACATCCCGGTCTTAAGGCCAAAATTTCCTCACACCATCTGTCTGCTTCCTGATCAATTCTTTCCAGGGGGACAACCATATTGATTAATTTCATATCCAGCGCCTCCTGAGCGGTATACCGGCGGCAGAGCATAAAAAGTTCACGCGCTTTTTTGCTCCCACTACCCTTACAAAATAAAAAAGCAACCGTTACTATCCTGAAAATAATTTGCATTAGGGAGGACAACTACCTGCGTGCTCATGTTCGCATTACCTACACTCCGCAAATCTTTCGCTTTGCTTGATTCTTATTTGTTGCCATTTAATATTCGATTACTTTTATTTTTTACCTTTAAGACATTGCAGAGAAAAAGACAGCCGGGCTTCCTGGAACGGTCCCGGCTTAAACCTGGTATAAAAGATCATGTATCTAAGATTGATTCACAAGCTTATTAAAGTCAAAAATAATAAATTCCTGGCTAATCCCAAGTTAGTGGTCTAAACGGACTGCTTCTCCTAAAATAATTTTTTTAATCGTACTATGATTTGTTATTTTTTAAAAGGATTTTCAAACAAGGACGAATTTCCGAGCCCTGCTTCAATTTCTATCAGCCGGTTGTATTTTGCAATCCTTTCACTGCGGGATGCCGAGCCCGTTTTTATCTGACCGCCGCCCATGGCTACAGCAAAGTCAGCCATAAAAGTGTCCTCGGTTTCTCCGCTGCGATGCGATATTACATATCCCCAACCTACTTTGCGGCATAAATTAATTGCTTCAATTGTTTCGGTTACGGTACCTATCTGGTTAAGTTTTATTAAAACGGCATTCGAGGCTTTTTCCTTGATGCCCCGCTCAATAAACCTGGTATTAGTCACATATAGATCATCGCCAACAACCTGAATGCTATCCCCTAAAAGAGCGGTATGTTCAACAAACCCCTTCCAGTCATTTTCCGCCAGGCCGTCTTCAATAGAAACTATGTGGTATTTGTCAACCCAATCTTTATAGAATAAATTCATATCAGCGCTGGATTTTTGACCCTGACCGGATTTCACAAGGTTATAAGTATCATTCTCAAAGAAAGAGCTTGCTGCGGGATCAAGCGCTATGGAGATGTCAATCCCGGGCTTATAACCGGCTTTCTCTATAGCGCGAATGATCAATTCACAGGCCTCATCGTTGCTACCAAGGTTAGGAGCATAACCTCCTTCGTCGCCAACACTCGTCGCATAATTTTCTTCCTTTAGAATGCCGCCCAAAACATGAAAGGTTTCGGCCCCATAGCGCAGCGCTTCAGTGAACGTTGGAGCGCCAACAGGCATAATCATGAATTCCTGGAAGTCCACACTGTTATCCGTATGTTTCCCCCCATTGAGGATGTTCATCATTGGAACTGGAATATGTACAGCTCCGGGGCCGCCCAAGTATGCGTAAAGAGGCAGTCCCGCCGCTTCCGCCGCAACACGGGAGACAGCCATCGAAACACCTAAAATAGCATTGGCCCCAAGAATACTCTTGTTGGAAGTCCCGTCCAGTTCGATCATCAAGTGATCAATTATTGCTTGCTGGAAAGGGTCCATACCGACAAGTTGGGGGGCAATAACTTCATTAACATTCCCAACGGCTTTTAAAACTCCTTTACCGCCATAACGCTGCTTATCCCCATCTCGAAGCTCTATTGCCTCATTCTCCCCCGTTGAGGCTCCGGAAGGAACAGAAGCCGAGGCGGTAATCCCGTTATCAAGGCCGATAAAAACACGAACAGTCGGATTGCCCCGGGAGTCAAGAATTTCAATGGCTTTTACTGATGTAATCTTTTTCATTGTGCAGATCTCCTTTTTGTTAAAATAAAAAACTCCTCCAGTTTTACTGTAGGAGCTTAAAACTCTAAAAAGTTACTCCTACTCTTATTTTCTTCCATAGCAGGAGTCATCAACCAATCAGGTATTTCCGGCGGAACCCCATCACCTTTTATAATTTTCAAGCCTAAGACATTTCCCTTTATATAGCATTATCATCATAATGTCAAGGCAATCCTTAAAAAACTTTAAAAAAACAAGCTTGAAAGGTTACTATTCACAGCCCAAAAAATAGACATGCAGAACAAGGCTAATTTCTAGCCTTGTTCTGCAGTATTAAGAATTTCTTCCAGTTTGAAAGGATCCCCTCTGCAAAGTCGAAGCATTGCATAGAATTCATTAATTCCGTTCCTGTAACACGTTTCAAGATAGGATTTGATATTGGCATAGAATGATGCAGTTTTAACATTTTGAAACTGCCCGGATATCTTCATTTTTGATTTTGAG
>DOTD01000089.1 GCA_003513005.1 Desulfotomaculum sp. | reverse complement strand
TGTCAAGTAAATTATCACAAAATCAAAAAACTACCAGATCAATTTTTGGTTTAAACATATACAAAATGCTGATAAGGGGACTTTTGAAGTCCCCTTATTTTATCACGCATAATTATGCCCATTATATTGATTCACTGTAGCAGGCGTTTTCAATATTTTTGTGTTAAGATAAATGAAAAAAGAGCATCGGCTATATTGTAAGGCGGGAAGAGGACACGGGAGGGGATCGATTAATGTTTGATTTAAAAAAAGTCTTGTCACAACTTAATATAACCGAAGAATATTTTATAGATAAATTAGGCATTCCGGCCTCTTATTTTACGAAAGTCATAAACGAAAAGAACCCGGAAAAGCAGTTTGAATTATACAATTCGTTTTTAAGAATTAAATTTGAGGAGGAGTTATTTCTTGAATTAGGTGATTTTTACGGGGAATTCTTCCCCAGCAAGCAGAAGGCGGAGAGTTTCATCAAGAGTATATTATCTTTTCAAGATAGCAATATCCCCAGGAGGATGATTAATTCAATTACGAGGCTGATTTCTCTGGCGGATGATATAGAACAAATAAGGAAAGGTGATTTTGGATTAAAAATCTTCTTTATTGTGGTTTGCATCGAAGCCCTGAATGTACTTGCCGGGAAAAAAGATATGAGCAAAATAGATATGTTAATCGATTTCTTTAATAATAAAATTTCAGTCCGGGACAGACAGTTAATCCTGGATAACGTGAAGAGGATTTCATCAAGCGAAAGGCTGACTGAAGAAAATTACGGTGAATATATAAATAGCGCTGTAAATGGAACAATTAAAAAAGACATTGATATAGAGGAATTTGCCTTGATAATTAATAATATGCGCAATCTTTTTGTACACGAAGGGATCGGCTGGGAGTTCACCTTTTCTGACGGCAAGGAACATGCTATGAATATTATAGACTTCCCGCAGAAGCAGTACAGGGGATGGGTAAACCAGGAAAGGATCTATGACGTCAATCTTAAATACTCTGATTTTAGAATGATCTGTGTTAAGGGTTTGATCAACTTTTTACGGGAATATCTTATGATAATTAAACATAACAAAAGATGAGCTGCTTTTTAAAAAGGGCGGCGCCGGTTATTATATGCTGTACTCAAAGCTGCCGGTGTTGACGAGGATCATCTCTTATACAAGGAGGCTTATAGATGATTACATTGATTAAACAGTATTTATTATATTTAACACGCTGGCAGTTAAGTTCACCAATATTAGCATTATGTTTAATGTATTTACATTTTGGAGTTACCTGGAATACAGTTATAGCTAATCTTATCGGCGGGCTAATTTTCTTTTGGGCGGACAAATTTATATTTACATCAAAAGCTATGAATCCTCAATGGGAAGTGGCGGAAGATATTGTTTGCGCTGATTGCGGCAAACGTTCCAGAGGTTACAGAATTGTCAGGGCAAAAGGGTATGATAAAACAAAAGATAAATTTCCGGAATATAGATGTGAAAAGTGCAGCACAATCAAGTTTCAAAAACAAAAAGAACAGGGAATTTTTTAAAGCGGAAGTACCAACCAGGACATCCAGTTGGTAAAAAATAATAGAAATTATACTGTTTATGATTATAATATATCAGGAGTACCGCGCTGGAAGTGTTCAAAATATCTGGCTGACTGCAGGTACGTGATACAATTTTTATAATTACAGTTA
The DNA here is from genome assembly GCA_003513005.1 of Desulfotomaculum sp. Taxonomy (NCBI): domain Bacteria; kingdom Bacillati; phylum Bacillota; class Clostridia; order Eubacteriales; family Desulfotomaculaceae; genus Desulfotomaculum; species Desulfotomaculum sp. The sequence continues at coordinate 4,585 of DOTD01000089.1, read as the reverse complement.
AGGGATGGTTGTGGAGCATATAGGCAAACCGGTAAAGCGTTTTGATTTTGATGCAAAAGTAGAAGGCAGAGCGCAGTATTGTTCGGACATTCACTTTGAAAACATGCTATATGCCAAAACACTTCGATCTGAATTATCCCGTGCCAAAATAACTTCAATTAAAATTCCTGAAATGCCGGAGGGGTATTTTATTGTTGACCATAGAGATATTCCGGGGGAAAATATAATACCTTCCGTTTATAACGACCAGCCTTTCTTTGCCGGGGATGAAGTGAAATTTATAGGTGAGCCTATTCTGCTTGTCGTGGGTCCTGACAGGCAGAAGGTCCAGGATATCCTGAAAAGTATAAAAGTAAAATATGAACCGGAGAAACCTGTGCTTTCTATCGAAGAGGCTATGGAGCTGCGAGAGGGCTTTATTTTCGGAGATAAACCTTTCTTTGTTGAGTATGAATACTCAAAAGGAAACTTCGAAAAAGCGGTAAGCAGCTCTAAATTTTTCGTTGAGGATGAATTCAGAACAGGATATCAGGAACATGCTTATCTGGAAACACAATCAATGATAGGCGTATATGAAAAGAACTGTATAACTGTATATGGTTCCATGCAGTGCCCCTATTACATTAAAGATGCTCTGAAACAGGCTCTTGGATGGACGGAGGACAGAATACGGGTCGTTCAGCTTCCAACAGGAGGAGGCTTTGGAGGAAAGGAAGACTACCCTTCAATTCCCGGAGTTCACGCGGGGCTTACAGCTATAAAGACCGGGAAGCCGGTCCAGTTAGTTTTTGACAGGCAGGAGGATTTCATTGCTTCTCCCAAGAGGCATCCTTCCATAATTAAAATAAGAAGCTACATTGATGATCATAACAGAATAACAGCAAGGGAAGTCGATATTAAAACTGACGCAGGCGCTTATGCGGGGCTCTCCAGTGTAGTGCTTCAAAGAATCAGCTTCTCGGTATGCGGAGTGTATAATGTTGAAAATCTGAAGGTAACTTCCAGAGCTTATGCGACTAACAATATTGTAACTGGGGCTTTTAGAGGCTTTGGCGGGCCCCAGGCTTTTTTTGCCGTCGAGATGCATATGGAAAATATCGCGGAAAAATTAAATATAGATTCTCTTGAATTAAAGAAAAAGTATTTTTTAAAAAAAGGGGATACGTCGTCTACAGGAGGGCTGTTTAATTACGAAATAAAGCTTGATGAAATAGCGGAAGTCATTGAGAAAAAATCGTCCTATAAAAGAAAGCGCGAGTTGTTTTCTAACGGAAAAGATCAGTTAAGAGGCATAGGATGTTCTATCTTTTTTCATGGCTGCGGCTTTACCGGGGACAGTGAAAAAAAATTGAACAAATCCAAGGTCAGGCTAAAGAAATACAAAGATAATACAGTAGAAATATTTGCGTCAAGCACTGAAATAGGTCAGGGTTCTTTAACAACTCTCAGGAAAATTGTTTCCAGAGCTTTGGGTATTCCCATTGAACAAGTCAAACACCAGTATCCGGATACTTATTGTTGTCCTGATTCAGGACCTACAACTGCAGGAAGCATTGGAAATCAGGAGTTTAAAAAACACGATCGTATTCGCCGGCGGAAGCGACGTTATGGTCAGATATAGAGCCTGGTGCGGAACGGCGGCTGATTTTCCGGAAGATGTAATATTTATCGGGCATTTGGAAGAGCTGCAGGGAATAAGTTTGGATAATAATGCCATCAGAATTGGCGCTTCTGCAACATTTACACAGATACTTGAAGATAAGAGGATCCCTTCTTTTATAAAACTTCCGGTTTCGCAGATAGGTTCTCCATCAATACGCAATATTGGCACAATAGGCGGTAATATATGCAACTCCTCACCAGCGGGGGATACCCTGCCGATGCTGTATGCGCTTGATGCGAAAGTTACAGTTGTTTCTAAAAACAGCACATATACCATTGGAATAAACGAGTTTATTACAGGTCCGGGGGAAAATATTCTCAAGCAGGGGGAGATATTAAAGCAAATCACGATTCCAATTGGGGATTATAACCGGTTCTACTATAGAAAAGTTGGTCAGGGGAGATCAAATACCATCTCCAAAACGTCGTTCTTTGCACTGGCGAAAACAGATGATACGGAGATCCGGGAAGTGAGAATTGCTTTTGGAGCTGTTGCGACAACCGTTGTAAGAAGCCCTCAAAGTGAATCCTATTTGAAAAGTATTCATAAAAAGGAACTTCCCAATGCTATTGATAAAATAAAAGAGCAGTATGGAAATCTAATAAATCCTATTGATGATCTTCGCTCAACTAAAGAGTACCGTAAAAATGTTTCACTGCGAATGTTGAAAGACTTTGTTTTAAAAGAACTAATTAAATAGAACAGATAAGGCATATTTCGTGGTGCGATCAATTTATTTGGTCAACCCTGTAATGAATGAGGCAGCCAAATCTGTAACAGGGGGCTGAAGAATTCACTGTAATGTTACTTCTCCAGAAATATCGGTTTAAGAGGATTACCCCGGATTACCCCCAGAGCTACGGCAAAGTTAAAAAACTATCCAAAAGCCGCAAATTTTTCAGAATGGGTATGGTCAAATCTCTCCCGTTGATGTAAAATAAATCTTATGGACAGAAACGGAGCAGAACAAGACAATAACAACAACCATGTCGCTAACCTCAAAGATCTGATCGTACGACCCATCACTTCCGGAGAGGAGAACGACTGGAATGACATAATGGCCAAGCACCATTATTTAGGCTTTCGCTGCCTGTCAGGCAGGAGCCTCAAATACGTGGCCCTGCTCAATGGCCAGTGGGTGGCGCTAATCGGCTGGGGCGCCGCAGCCTTGAAATGCAGCCCCCGGGACCGGTGGATCAATTGGTCAGCGGAGCGGAAATACGAAAGGCTGCAGTATATCGCCAACAACCAGCGTTTTCTCATCCTACCGGGTATTTTCATCAAGAACCTGGCATCCAAGGCGCTGGCGTTGAATGTCAAACGACTGTCCGCCGACTGGGAAACAGTCTATGGACACCCGATCGTCATGGTGGAAACATTCGTGGACCACAGCCGATTTAAAGGTACCTGTTACCGGGCTGCCGGCTGGGTTCCCTTAGGCACGACAACGGGTTATGGTCGTACAGGCGGCATCTATTACTATCACGGACAGTCAAAAACCGTACTGGTCAAACCGCTGCTCAAAAATGCTGCCACAATTCTATCCGCCCCGTTTCTTCCTTCAGAACTGATAGGAGGAGAACGGGCGATGGTCGATTTAAACACGGTTTCCATTGAGAGCAAGGGAGGGTTGCTGGATTATCTGGCATTGCTGGAAGACTCCCGAAAAAAACGTGGTATCCGACACTCCCAGATATCTATCCTGGCAGTGGCTATCTGTGCCCTCCTTTCAGGAGCGAGGTGTTTTATTTCTATCGGTGAATGGGCAGCTTGTCTGAACCAGGAAACGCTCAAACGCCTGGGATGCCGATACAACGAAAGACTGAAAAAATTCGTCCCACCCAGCGAAAAGACCCTGCGCCTGACGCTGAAAAGGGTTAATGGCGATGAAGTTGATGACCTCATCGGCCAGTGGTTGCTGTACCAATCACAGGACCGGGCGGTGGCTGTTGACGGCAAGACATTGCGTGGCTCCTCTGTGGCGGATGGTAAACCGGTTCACCTGGTATCGGCCTTCCTGCAACATAAGAAAATGGTCATCGGCCAGCGACAGGTGGACAAAAAAAGCAACGAAATTACTGCATTCAAGCCCCTTTTGGAACCGATAGACCTGAAAGGCAGGGTTGTTACAGCCGATGCTATGCATACCCAAGTGGAGCATGCCCGGTTTATCGTTGAAGATAAAAAAGCTGATTATGTCTTTCCGGTAAAGCAGAACCAGGGAAACCTTTTTGAGACCGTCAAGAGCACTAAGAACGAGGATTTTTCCCCCTCCATACCAAACACTGGAAAAGGGGCACGGACGAATTGAAAAACGCACCATCAAAACTGCTCCCGTAAAAAAGGGACAGACAAATTTTCCGTATGCCGCCCAATTTGCCAGGGTGGAAAGGTTATTCACGGACTTACACGGCGAAAATCCGAAGAAAGATATCCAATTCTATATCACCAGCCTATCTGCTGAAGAAGCCGATTCACAGGCGTTGCTGGAAATAATTCGTGGTCAATGGTCAATTGAGAATTCCCTGCATTGGGTCCGGGATGTCACCTTTGATGAAGACCGTTCTCAGATCAGGATAGGGTCTGAGCCTCGTGCATTCGCCTCTATTCGCAACTTGGCAATCAGTCTTTTGCATTTGCATGGATTTAAGAATATTGCCGCCAGCCTGCGCAAACTTGGGTGGAATCGCGAACTTGCTCTGTCATTAATTGGCGTTTAGTGTGACTTTGCCGGAGACCTGGGATTACCCCACCAAAAATTCGACGAAAAGGCATTGTAAATATTATAAGAACCTTAAATAGTGGCAGATTAATTTAAAATGATTTTTAAAAACATTGTCGCATATTGTCGTTATATTTTTTATAAAATTGAAAGGTAAAATAGATAAACCTGTATAATTTATACTTATCTAATTATAATTT
>DOTD01000088.1 GCA_003513005.1 Desulfotomaculum sp. | reverse complement strand
AATTTCCTTCCACCGCGATTTTCATAATGCAATATTCGACATCGGATGGTTGGAGTCCTGCTTTTTTAAAAAATTTTAATCAAAAAAAGCGCGGCATTTATTTCTTTTGATGTTGCGTTTGCCGCGCTTTTATCCTTTTCTCTATTGAATAGGTGATGTTATTTATTTGATAAAGAACATTCTATGTCATGAATGTAAATTAAATAGGACTGTGAATAGTAACCTTAAAATTACCAGAAAACAGATTCAATACAATCCTACCCTGGACAAATGAAGAAAAAGCTCTCTCCCGTTAGCGCCAACAAGGGATAGCTTTTCTGCTTCTGTCATTAAAATTCCTTATTAATCTTACTGATTAAAGTTGTATGGTTGGTAACTTGTTCCTCCACGTTTTACATAAGGGGAAATATGCGTAATAGCCCGTGCAGCGCTTGTAACCTCCCTGCTGGGCTACATATTAATAATTATCAATAAAGTTAATTATTAAATCGCTAAACATAATTATATTCTATTGCTATAATAAGAGGTTTATATGGCAGTAGAAAGAATATTAAAAAGTAGAGTAATTATCTTTAAAATCAAGCTTATCAAAAATGGGTGTCTAAAAAGGAGGTTTAATGCACAAAAAAATGAAAAAAGATCTTAGCCGTCGTGATTTTCTAAAGTATTTAGGACTAGGCACGGCCGGGACAGCTTTGTTTGAAGGAGCGGCAGCCGTCCCGGCTATTGCAAGCGGCGGGGAACATCCCAGTTTTGACGTTCCCCCTTCAAAATTAAAAAGAGCCAAAGAGACTCCAACTGTCTGCTCATATTGCGGCTGCGGATGCGGTATTGTTATTTATTCGGAAGACAATTCAATAACCCATATTGAAGGCGATCCGGATAACCCCATCAACGTCGGCTCCTTATGCCCCAAAGGAAGCGGCATTTCGGACGCCCACACCATCGTAGAAAAGGTAGATAAACGTGTTCCCAACAAGAACCGGGTAACGGACGTGCTTTACCGGGCGCCGGGAAGCAGCGATTGGGAGGTAAAAGATTGGGATTGGGCTTTTTCGGAAATTGCCAAGAGGGTTAAAAAGACCCGTGACGCAAGCTTTGAATTAAAAGACGACAAAGGGGTTACGGTTAACCGCGCTGAAGCCATCGGCCACCTGGGCAGCGCTTCCCTGGACAACGAGGAGAATTATCTGCTCCATAAAATACACCGTGCGCTTGGGACAGTTAATATGGACCATCACGCCCGTCTCTGTCACTCAAGCACAGTGCCCGGTCTGGCCAACTCTTTCGGCAGGGGCGCGATGACGAATCATTTCATTGATTATCGAAACTCCGGCGCTTTTTTGATCATCGGCGCCAACCCCGCTGAAAACCACCCCCAGGCGATGCGCTGGATAGGAGCCGCAAAATTGAAGGGCGCAAAGATCATCGTCGTAGACCCAAGGTTTACGAAGACCGCTTCCAAGTCGGATATCCATGTGCGTATACGTCCGGGAACAGACATAGCTTTCCTCAACGGCATGATGAACTATGTTATTGAAAACAACCTTTTCTTCTACGACTATGTTTTAAATTATACCAACGCTTCCTGCCTGGTCAGCCCTGACTATGCTTATGAAGAAGGGCTTTTCTCGGGAGCGGAGGTTAAAGACGGTAAATTTACTTATGACAGCAAAAAATGGGACTATCAGAAAGACGGAGACGAGATCAAAAAAGACCCGACTTTGCAGGACCCCAGGTGTGTATTCCAGATTTTGAAGCAGCATATGTCCCGTTATGACTTAAACACGGTCAGCAAAATAACCGGCGCTCCGGAAAGCCTTCTGCGTGAAGCATACGATGCATTCGGCGCCACCGGAAAACGGGATAAGGCAGGTAATGTTATCTACGCCATGGGAATTACCCAGCACAGCTACGGCGCTCAGAATGTCCGGGGAACGGCCATGGTCCAGCTGCTGCTCGGCAATATAGGAATCGCCGGTGGAGGGGTAAACGCCCAGCGCGGCGAATCAAACGTGCAGGGTTCAACCGACATGGCTATGCTTTATCATTATTTACCCGGTTACCTTAACTGCCCCGTTGCGCCCAAGCATCCCACTCTTGAAGAATATATCAAGGTAGAAACCCCGAAGACAAGCTACTGGTCAAATAAGCCCAAGTTTTTGATCAGCATGCTGAAAGCCTGGTATGGCGAGGCGGCCGCCAAAGAAAATGATTTCTGCTATGACTGGCTGCCGAAACTGGACGGAAAAGATCATTCGCACATGGCTATCTTCGAAAAAATGGACGAAGGAGTCATCAAAGGCTTTTTTGCCTGGGGACAGAACCCTGCTGTAGGCGGGCCGCTGGCTTCGGCTGAACGCAAGGCCATGGAAAAGCTGGACTGGATGGTTTCCGTTGATCTGTTCCCGACAGAAACGGCAACGTTCTGGAAACGACCCGGTGTAAACCCCGCCGACATTAAGACGGAAGTCTTTATGCTGCCGGCGGCTTTTTCTTACGAGAAGGAAGGCACGGTAGCAAACAGCGGCCGCTGGCTTCAGTTCCGCTGGAAGGCTGTCGACCCTCCCGGCGCGGCTGAAAGCGACCTCTGGATCGCCGATCGTCTTTTTAAAGCAATCCGAAAGGAATACCAATCCGGTGGCGTTTTCACAGATCCGATCATGAAAATGGTCTGGAACTATGACACCCCCGGAATGGACGAACCGGATATTAACAAAGTAGGCATAGAAATCAACGGTTATACCATAGCTGACGGAAAGCCTCTGGAGACTTTCGCCAAACTGACTGATGACGGCGCTACAGCCTGCGGATTATGGATTTATGCCGGTTACTGGGCGGAGGATCCCGACGCCAAGGTTCCCGCCTGCCAGAGAAGAATTCCCACAGACAAAAGCGGCCTGGGGCTTTATCCCAAATGGACCTTTGCCTGGCCTTTGAACCGTCGCATCATTTATAACCGCTGTTCATGCGACCCGGCGGGCCAGCCCTGGAATCCGGAAAGAGTACTGGTCCAGTGGGACGGCGCAAAATGGGTAACCAACGACGTGCCTGATTTCGGTTTCAAAGACGCCAAGACCAAAGAGCCGACCCCGCCAGAGAAAACCGCCAAGGCGCCCTATATTATGGTCCCTGAAGGCGTAGGAAGACTGTTTGCTCCAGGAATGAAGGAAGGTCCTTTAACAGAACATTATGAGCCGGTGGAAAGCCCTGTCAAGAACCTGATCGGCAAACAGCAAAACAATCCGCTGGCCACCAAATACAAAGGGAACTTCAGCAAACTGGCTGAAACAGGGAGCAAGGAGTTCCCCTACATTGCTACAACACATCGGTTGATCGAACATTATCAGAGCGGCGCCGTGACCAGAAATTGCCCCTGGCTGGTAGAACTGATGCCTGAAATGTTTGCCACAATCTCTCCGGGACTGGCTAAAAAACTCGGCATCAAGGCCGGCGACGATGTTCTTGTAAGCAGCGCCCGCGGTGAAATTGAATGCAAGGCCAATGTCATGCCTATTATACAACCGTTAAAAATAAACGGCAGCATGATAGAAATTATTTGCATGCCTATCCACTGGGGTTATGCTGGTCTGGCGCCCGGAGCCTCAGTTAATGATTTAACACCCTGTATTGGTGATGCGAATACAAATATTCCAGAATATAAAGCCTTCCTTTGCAATATAAGAAAGGCATAATGGAGGTGCAAAAATGCCCAAAGGTGTCCTAGTGGATGTGACCCGCTGCATTGGCTGCAGAAGCTGTCAGGTCGCCTGCAAATCATGGAACGATTTGCCCGCCACGCCAACCATATTCAGCAACAGTTGGGATAACCCCCCTGATATGACTGCCACCAATTGGACGCGGGTAGGCTACCACCTGATTGAAAAAGAGGGCCAGTTGAAATGGCGTTTTGTTAAGAGACAGTGCATGCATTGTGAAGAGCCGGCCTGTGAATCAGCCTGCTTTACCCATTCTTTTGTGAAGACAAAAGAAGGCGCCGTAATTTACAAGCCAACCGAATTAAACCAGGATTACTGCGTCGGCTGCCGTTACTGCATGATTGCCTGTCCGTTTTCAGTGCCGAAGTTTGAATGGGACAAAGCTTTCCCCTTCGTCCGCAAGTGTAAGTTCTGTTACGACCGCATGAAGGAAGGAGACAAGCCCGCCTGTGTGACAACATGCCCGACCGGCGCCCTGCAATTTGGAGAAAAAGAAGAAATACTTGCCGAGGCTCATCAAAGAATTGACAGTAACCCCAACTACATTAAACATGTTTATGGTGAAAAAGAATACGGGGGCACTTCCTGGATGTATATCTCCGACGTTCCCTTTGAGGAAATTGGTTTCAAAACAGATGTTTCCGAAAAACCGATTCCTCTATATTCATGGGATATCCTCAAGTGGACTCCCTGGATTTTTGTGGGCTGGGGAGCAATCCTGACTGCATTATATACTTATAACAAAAGACGGGCCGAAGTTCATCATGAGGAAGAAATGTATGCGCCTGTCCAAGACGAGGAATAAGGAGGTGCTCGTTTAGGTGAATTATAAAATCTGGCGTTTTGGAAAGTGGACATTCCGGCTCACAACCACAAGATATATTTTAATGGCTTTAGGATCCGTAACAAAATAACTCATAACTGCTCTTGAGGGTGTATTGCGTAATTCCAATCACCATGGAACTCGGAGCGCTCCAAGCGCACAGTGTTAAGTTCGGCATCGGACACCCGCACGCCGGTCGGGTACTCGTTGTTATCGAGTTGACGCCTCACCTCAAGGCCGGCGGCGGTGGTAGGGTTGGCGATGAGGCTGAC
>DOTD01000087.1 GCA_003513005.1 Desulfotomaculum sp. | reverse complement strand
AGAGATCCATCGCTGTAGTACTAGTGAAACAAGCAAAGCTATCTCTGAGGGTTATTCTGCTTTGCGAGTCACCGGGGAAATGACCTGGATACTGAAAAGCAACCTTGGCGTTGAAAAAATATTTGAATATGAAGCAAAACTGAATATTTTTTTTACAGAACACCCTTGCATCGCGATCTACCAGTATAATTAGAAAGATTTTCCAATACAAATGATTGACGAAATAATCTTAACGCACCATGTTTTAATCTGGGAGAACGAAATATATGAAAACAGGTTTTATATTCCCCCTGAAAAATTCCTCAGTGAGAAACGTCAGCAATACAAGTTTCAGGAATTTTTAAACAACTTAAAGAAAGAAGCCAATTTTCGCAAGAAAGCCGAAAATGAGCTGCGTTTATCAGAAAATAATTTTTCCAAGGTATTTAATTTCAATCCTAACCCCATGGTAATAATTACCTTTAAAGACTTAATCTACATAGACATGAATAAAATTTTTGAAGATACCCTGGGCTATAAAAGAAAGGAAGTTGTAGGGAAGACCATAAATGAAATGCCTTTCCTGCATCCGGAAATACAAAATAAAATCAGAAAGATGATCCTTAGAAAGAAAGCTGTAAAGAATATTGATGTTGAATATCATACAAGATCAGGTGTAAGAATAATTGGATTGTTATCCATAGAAATAGTTCAATTCAAAAACCAGAAATGCATTTTGGCAGTTATCAACGACATCACCAAACTTAAAAGAACAGAAAAGGAACTAAAACAGGAACGTGATATTATCCTGAGCATTCTTGATTCTTCCCCTTATGCAATTACGATATCTGAAATAAATCTTACTATTCTTGACTGTAATACCGAAACACTAAAACAACATAACTATTCATCAAAAAGCGAATTAGTCGGGAAAAATATGCTGGAGCTTATTGATCAAAATGAGCACCAAAAAGCTATGGAAAATGCGGAACTGGTTTTTAAAAACGGTTCAATCAAAAATATTGAACACACTATGTTAACCAAAGATAAAAAAACATTTAAAGCGGAACTGTCCGCAAGTGTGGTAGTGGATACGTCAGGTAAACCGATCTTTTTTATTACTGTCACCAACGACATAACAGAACGCAAACAAATGGAAGAATCGCTGCTCCAAAGCGAAAACAAATACCGGCAACTGGTCGAAAATGCCCAGGAAGGAATTTGGTCCATAGACTCTAATGCGATAACAACTTTTGTAAACCAACGCATGGCTGACATCCTAGGGTACACACCCGGGGAAATGCTGGGTAAATCACTTTTTTATTTCATGGACGAAAAAAACATCAATCATGCAATGATAAACTTTAAACGACGTGCTGAAGGAATTAAGGAACAGCATGATTTTGAATTCCTGCATAAAAACGGGTATCCGGTTTATACAAGCCTGGAAACATCACCTATCCAGGATAAGGAAGGCCGTTTTATCGGCGCTCTGGCCTGTGTGGCTGATATTACAGAAAGGAAAAAGGCTGAAGAAAAGCTGACCTTTTTAAGTTTGCATGACCCCCTCACCGGATTATACAACAAGAATTATTTTGAACAGGAGATAAACCGGCTCCAGGAAGGACGTCATTCTTCGGTCGGCATAATAGTTTGTGATATAGACGGTCTTAAACTTGTCAACGACAGTTTTGGTCATGATCAGGGAGATGAACATATAAAGCTGGCCGCTAACTTAATCAAGGGATCATTTCGGGAAGGCGATGTTATATCCAGAACCGGAGGAAACGAATTTGCAGTTTTTCTGCCGGATAGCGCCAACACAGATGTGGAGCAGGCAGTAACAAGAATAAGAAAAGCAGTAGATGAGTATAACTCCAATGGCAAAGAACCGTTATTGAGTATATCTGTCGGATCTGCCGTGGGTTATCGAATCGCTGAGAAACCAATACAAATAAACGAAATTTATAAAGAAGCCAATAACAATATGTATCACGAAAAACTGCTGAAAAGGCAATAATCCGGTTATTCGGGCAGTTTACAGCTTGTCAAGTTTTATTAAACCAGGCGCTTATTCTAATCAAGTTTTTGCCTGGTTTTTATTTATCAGGAATCCGGCTTATAATAGCTTTATTCAGATTAAAGAGGCGCCTAACAATGTATTATGATTTGATTGCTGTAGGCGGCGGTCCGGCGGGTATGATGGGCGCCGCCGCTGCTGCCCAAAAAGGTTTAAAAGTTGTTTTACTGGAAAAAAACGGCAGGCTTGGCAAAAAGCTGTCTATTACCGGAAACGGCAGGTGCAATTTTACCAATCTTTGCGATCCGGAAAGCTTTATGAACAACATTGTGAGCAACGCAAGATTCCTCTATGCTTCGTTGAACAGATTTGATAGCCATAGTCTGGTTTCATTTTTTAACTCTCTGGACGTTGAAACAAAAGTGGAGGATGATAACCGCGTTTTTCCCGCTTCGGATCGGGCGGAAGAAATAATTCAGGCACTGCAAAACTACTTGCTCAAAAGCAGGGTTGAAATAAGGTTCAACTCAGCCGTTAAAAAAGTGCTTGCCGTTGATAACGGCGTTATCGGCGTTATTACGGATGACAACAACAAAATTGCCGGTGAAAATGTGCTCATCGCCACAGGCGGGTTATCCTACGGGCATACCGGGTCCACAGGGGATGGTTTCAGAATTGCCAGAGAGCTTGGACATTTTGTAGAGCCCCCCCGCCCTGCCCTAGTACCCCTGGTTGCCGGAGAAAAATGGGTCAGGCAGCTGCAGGGACTGTCTCTGTCGCATATCAATGTACAGGCGGTACTGGGAGAAAAGGTTGCAGCCGAACAGACCGGCGAGTTGATTTTTACACACTTCGGGATTTCCGGCCCTGTCATCCTCAAGCTGAGCAGCCTGATCAATAAATGCCACCCCTCTTCTCTTGCTTTAAAAATTGATCTTTTTCCGTCAGTTTCTACAGCGCAGCTTGATGCCCAATTATTAGAAATTTTTAAGAAAAGCCACGGTAAATACTTAAAAAATACTTTAGGCGATCTCGTTCCCCAAAAAATGATACCCTTGATTCGGATGTTCACCGGGATTGACATCCTTAAGCAGGTAGACCAGATTACTAAAGAAGAAAGGGAGAAGCTGGCGGTCAGCTTAAAAGGGATTATTCTCACGATAAAAGGCTCCCGTCCGCTAAACGAAGCCATGGTTACGGCAGGAGGTATTGACACGAACGAAATCAATCCTTCCAGTATGGAATCCAAAATAATCAGGGGATTGTTCTTCGCAGGCGAGGTTATTGACGTGGATGCCCTGACAGGAGGATTTAACTTGCAGATTGCCTTTTCCACCGGATATCTGAGCGGTATCAGTGTAAAAGGTGAGCATGGGCACGTAGGCAGTTAACCTCCTCCCTGATGTAAGATTATTTTCAGAATACGATTTAAAGATTGAAGGCTTAACAGTGTCAGAAAAGAGCATGCCTTTTAAAAAAGCGGAGAAAATCAACCTGCAAATAAACGGACTCAACCATGCCGGTGAGGGCGTTGGCCGGTATTGCGGTATTGCCGTTTTTGTTCCCTTCACAATGCCGGGGGATACCGTATTTGCAGAGGTGGTCGATTTAAAAAAGAATTTTGCACGGGCCAGGCTGCTCCGGATTATCGAGCCCTCCCCCGGCCGGCAGATGCCTGAGTGCTCTCTTTTTTCAACCTGCGGCGGCTGCCAGCTTCAGCATATTGATTATCAAGAACAGCTAAGGCTGAAAACCGGACTTGTAAAAGACAGCCTTTCCCGCATTGCCGGATTAAAGGATGTAAAAGTGCTTGATACGTCCGGCATGAATTACCCCTGGCACTATCGAAATAAAGCCGGCTTTCACGCAGATAAGTCCGGCGGGACATATGAGCTGGGTTTTTATGAAAAAAGCTCCCACACACTGTCCAGGTCAGCTATAAAAGCAAACTATGAAAAGCAGGGCTGTCTGCTGGTGGACAATGATTTAAATAATGCCGCGGCAATTATTTCAGGACTTCTCAATAAACACGCCCCTAAAACATACGGGGTGAAACACAAAAGCCATTTCTTTAACAACGTTGTCCTCCGCAAATCCATACACAGCGGCGAAATTATGGCCGTGCTGTTTACCGGGACGGGACAATGGCCGCAGGAAAAAGCATTTGCCAAAGAGCTCATAACTTTGTGCCCCGGGATTGCCTCCGTAATTCGCTATACCAGCGGAGAACAATCAGGTACGGTTATAGGGAATCAGGTAAGATGCCTGGCCGGAAGCGATTATTTAACCGATCGCCTCGGACATCTTGTTTTCCGCATTTCACCGTTCTCCTTCTTCCAGGTCAACCCGTCGCAGACCTTGACTTTGTACAATAAAGTATTGGAATACGCTTCACTTAACGGTTCAGAGGTTATTATAGACGCATACAGCGGCGTGGGCGCGATTGCATTGTATCTGGCGAAAAGAGCAAAAAAAATCTACGGCTTAGAAGAAAATACTCTTGCGGTAAAGGATGCCCGTATAAACGCAGCTTTAAATAAGATCAGCAATACCGAATTTCTGCCTGGAGAAGCAGAAAAGGCCCTTCCCGCCCTGGCCCAAAAGGGTGTCATCCCCGACATTATCATACTGGACCCACCGCGCAGCGGCTGCAGCCGCAAAGTTCTGGATGAGGTATTGAACATGCAGGCGCCTAAAGTTATTTATGTCTCCTGTGATCCCGGCGCCCTGGCCAGGGATCTGGGCTACCTAAACGGTAACGGATACCTTGTGAAAAAAGTGCAGCCGGTTGACATGTTCCCCTGGACAAGACATGTTGAGACCACAATCCTGTTGCAGAGGCCGAACATCTGATGAATACAAGGTTTGCGGGATTGTAAATGAAAATATGTTTTGACGTGAGAGGATATTTTTAATATCATTATAAATTCATACGCAAATTTGATATTCTTTTCCATGATGAAAAAATACGAGAATGAAGTTATCTTGATTCAAGATCTTGATAGAGCGTTAGACATTTTCGAAAACCATCTATTTGTATGGCATTCTAGTTACAGCCGGGCAATGTCAGTATACTTTATTGATATTACGAGGCTATATATGCTCAAGCTGGTTTTAGCCAATCACAAAATCTCATGGGAAAATCGGGAGGAATTAAAAAAGCGCTTGCTAAGTCTGTTTACAGAAGCCAGACACTATGGTGATTACTGGAAATATGCAGAGAGTGAAGCTGATAATATTTTGGATCTCGAAGTGGATACAGTATAGGTATTGGTTGAGATGGAGTGCGGAAGAACGGAGTTCTAAAGCAAATGAATGCGAAACCACATAGTTCATATTTGACAAGAATTACCCTACCGCCAAAGCCCCGCTAAGCCCTGTCGGGTGAAGTATCATGAGCAACATGCGGATGAAAGCCATGTCTTAATTCAACAATAAAATTGACAATTATGCATATATAATATATAATAGTGTGCATAAATGTTAGTATTATGTGTTAATGTTTGAAATCCGATTTGAGGTGAATACCCATGACTTATGCTGAACAGATACTAAAAATTGCATATATGAACAACGGGACGGTGACTTCAGCACAAGTTACTAAGGCGGGAATCAACCGCCAGCACCTGAAGCTTCTTGCTGATAAAGGACTGCTTGAACGCTCGGAGCGTGGCGTATATATTGTTCCTACTAACTTTGATGATGAGATGTTTAATCTACAAAGCCGCTATAAAAGAGGGGTTTTCTCTCATGAGACAGCCTTGTTCCTGATGGATATGACCGACCGGACGCCAATCAAATATTCCATGACATTTCCGCTGAGCTACAATACATCTATTCTGGAAAAAGAAAATATAAAATATTACCGGGTTAAAGAGGAACTGTATGAGCTTGGGATCATTACCGGGAAATCACCAGGTGGTAATGAGGTCAGGTTTTATGATGCGGAAAGAACGCTGTGCGACATTCTGAAGGGCCGCAGCGGAACTGACATTCAGATTGTGACCGAAGCATTCAAAAGGTATGCCAGGCTTGAGGATAAAGATATTCCTCTGCTTTCAAAATATTCCAAACTGTTTAGGGTTGAGAAGAAGCTTCGCTCATATCTGGAGGTTTTACTGTGAATAACCACAATGCAGCTTAAAGCCATGATCAAAAAAATGGCAAAAAGCAAGAACATATCAGCGCAGATCATATTGCAGAATTATATGCTGGAAAGATTGCTGGAGAGGATATCAGTGTCTCCATATCAATCAAATTTCATCTTGAAGGGCGGCTTTCTGATTGTTGCCATGGTAGGGCCTGAATACCAGAGCTACAATGGACATGGATGCCACAATCAAAGGACTGCCGGTGAACGCTGAAAGCATTTCAAATATATTTGAGGAAATTTGTGCCATAGAAATTAATGACGATGTCATATTTTCGCTCAAACGGGTAGAAGAGATACGGGAAATTGCGGACTACAACGGATTTCGAGTTGCTCTCGAAGCTCTGTACCCGCCTATGGCAGTGCCTCTTAAAATCGACATTACCACCGGGGATAAAATCACACCCAGGGAAGTCACCTACGAATTTAGACTGCTCCTGGAACCCAGGAGTATCAAGGTTCTGGCATACAATCTGGAAACCATCGTTGCAGAGAAACTTGAAACCATCATCTCCAGAGGCGATCAGAACACTCGTCCCAGGGATTATTACGATATCTACGTTATACACCAGCTGCAGTGGAAAAATATTGATCAACCAACTTTAATACTGGCGTTCAAAGAAACCTGCCGAAGCAGAGGGACTTTAAGTATTGCTGACGCAACAAATAATCAAACACTAAATTAACTGGAGGAAGAAAAATGAAAGTAATCCTGGTAAATGGTAGTCCCAATGAAAAAGGTTGTACATATACTGCATTACAGGAAGTCGAAAAAACTTTGCGTGAAAATGGCATTGAAACTGAAATATTCCAAGTCGGCAACAAACCCATCAGCGGTTGTATCGGTTTTTTCACTTGTACGAAAAACGGTAAATGCTTTAGAGATGATACGGTGAACGATTTTTTAGAGAAAGCATCTTCCACGAATGGATTTGTTTTTGGATCGCCGGTACATTTTGCAGCCGCCTCGGTCGCTTTGACTCATTCTTAGACAGGGCGTTTGCCGTCAACGGGTACAGTCCGCCAACGGGGAACTGTTCCAATATAAGCCGGGTGCTACCGTAGTAAGCTGCCGCCGTGGAGGGGCAACTGCCACATTTGACCAAATTAACAAATACTTCACTATCAGCAATATGCCGGTCGTATCTTCACGGTATTGGAATCAGGTACATGGAATGACGCCCGAAGAAGTGGCGAAAGATGCGGAGGGTATGTTTGTAATGCGTACTTTAGGACGAAATATGGCGTGGTTATTACATAGCATCGAAGCCGGAAAAGCAGCCGGGATTACGCAACCCAAACAGGAACAGTTCAAAAGATAAAACCGGAAGTCAATTAATCATCTTGACCTTGAGGAGATCGTCCATGTGACTTCTGAGCCTGTGTTTCTAACGAAAATTGAGGGAGTTTCCTTATGCCCACAAACTTTACCGTACGATAAAGACTTTGGAGGAAGATTACCGGATGCTGCCCGTAAAACCGACAAAAGTTCAAGAGGTCAAGTCAAGGATTCCCCAACTTGCCCTCTTCTTTGCTTTTAATTATAAACTCAAAATCTTCTTTGCTAATTCATCGTTTACTTCGGTCATAAATCTGATACCCGTTTCTTTTTCAGTCTCCCTGTTTGCCGAGAACAGATCATCTCTTGATACTTCGGCAACATTGAATTTTCTTGCACCTGCCATCAATTGCTGTAAGCCTGCCGATAGCTTGTCCGAAAGTGTCCAAACAGCGATTGCGCCAAGTGGAATATTTTTCATTTCATCGGCGCCCACTTTTTTCTTCACATCAAAATATCCTGCAAAGATGTTTTCAGATGTTGCTCCGAATTCTTCGGTAATAGTCTTTGGCAAATCATTCCAGTTACCGTTCAAACGTTCTTTTCTTTCAGGATACAATACACCTTCAATGTTTGAACCCAGGAAGCCCGGTATCATAAGAGCCCTTCCCATGCAAATAAGCTTTGTAAAAGGCGCCCCAAGCGCTAGCGCCTTAAAAATATGATCTTCTCTTGCAAAACCGCCGGCAAACGCCATATCCACTACATCGCATCCTTTTGCTGCCAGCAATTGCGCATATTCATATGACTTTGCATGAAGGTGTATTGAAGGAACACCCCAGTTATCCATCATATGCCACGGACTCATGCCTGTACCTCCGCCTGAGCCGTCAATGGTCAGCAGGTCAAGCTTTGAGTCGGTAGCAAATTTGATAGACATGGCAAGGGCTTCCATACCATAGGAACCTGTCTTAAGGGTTATCCTCTCGTAGCCAAGTCCTCTTAAATATTCTACATGCTTTGTGAAGTCTTCTTTAACCTGATAGAAATTATCAAGGTTCGTATATCCCAACCTTGAGTGACGGGCAAAGGATTTAATAGCTCCGTTGTTAAAGGCTTCCTGAACTTCAGGTTTTGTAGGATCAGGGTCAACAATATATCCTCTTTCTTTCAGGAAAATGGCATAATCAAGGTTGGTGACCTGTATTTCGCCACCGATATCTTTTGCTCCCTGCCCCCATTTAAGCTCAATTATTACCTTGTCACCATATTTTTCAATTAAATACTCAGCAACACCATTACGGGTATCTTCCACATTCATTTGAACAATTATAGCCCCATAACCACCAAAATATTTCAGATAGACGTCTATTCTTCTTTCAAGCTCGGGAGCTTTTACAATTCTGCCATTTTCAATAACTGACTGTTTATCAACCCCAACAACATTTTCTCCTACAACAATGGGAAAGCCGACCAGCGCAGCGCCTATAGCGAAAGACTCCCAGTATTTCGCGGCAATGAATGTTGATCCTAACGCGCCTGTCATGAGTGGAACACTGGATTTGGTCTTAACATTCTTTCCAAATTCTGTTTCAAGGCTTACATTTGGAAATATACAGTCATCTGCACTATTTGAAAGGCCTTCCCCAAGGCCAAAAGCACCGTAATTGTAGCCCTGGATTCTTAGATTGTTATAGCATACACCAATGTGATTTACATTTGAGCTTCCTGCAGTTACGGTACCAAAATCTCTTGGGTAAAGCAGTTTTCTTCCCTTCATGCTGGACATCCACGTTTCACACTTCCCCCTGCAGTCTGCACGGCAAAGCGTACACAGCCCGGATTCCGCAGCATTTCCTCTGTTAACAGTGTTTAGAACGTCGTTGTTTTTTGGATACTCAATCATTTTATTACCTCCCTGTAATATCTTGTATGCAACATTACATACAAATTAAAATAAATTTATACATTATCATAACAAAAGATTTCAAACAAAACAATAACTGCTACTTTTAACTATACTTGTATACAAGGGACCGTATACAATGGCAAA
Organism: Desulfotomaculum sp.; assembly: GCA_003513005.1. Classification (NCBI taxonomy): domain Bacteria; kingdom Bacillati; phylum Bacillota; class Clostridia; order Eubacteriales; family Desulfotomaculaceae; genus Desulfotomaculum; species Desulfotomaculum sp. The sequence goes on along the minus strand of DOTD01000087.1, from coordinate 91,431 downwards.
ACATGGGGATGTTCTTTTTGTTTACTTTGCTTTTTGATATAATGAAGAAAATGATGGATGTGATGATTAGCAAACAAAAAGAACGTCAGGATGTTATACCTCTATTATAAGCTTGAAAGGATGTTTTAACGATCACAAAGCAGAAAACAGGAAAAGGCATTATACCGTCCGTATCAACATATAAGTTAAGAAACAGCGAGATTTATTATGGTGCAATACGAGTATTCCCATCTTATATCATGACCGGCGGCAACATCCTCATCGAAAAGTCAAAATTCGAAATGGCCGCAGAGGATATAAAAAAGATGTTGGAGCTTATTGGATAGATTGAAGTCATCTTTCCTCCCCTCTTTTGCCGCGTGATCGTTCACCAATTTCATACATAATCTTAAATTTTTAAGGCATATGGTAAGATATACCAGAGGACTATTTAAATAAATATCCAAATAATTACTATAAAAAATAGGTTTGTAATAATCCCGGGAGGTGGATGGCGATTAAAGCCGATAGTGTTTTTGAAGGCGGCGGGGTTAAGGGAATTGGCCTGGTCGGCGCGGTTGCCGGAATAGAAGAAGCAGGCTATGTATTTGAGAATATGGCAGGAACTTCAGCGGGGGCGATTGTAGCCGCATTGCTTGCAGTGGATTACAAAACCGAAGAAATTAAAAACGAACTGCTGAAATTGGATTACAAAAAATTCAAGGATGAGGGATTTCTGGACAAGTTCGGTGTTATCGGAAAGGGCCTGAGTACACTTTTTGAGTATGGAATATATGAGGGTAAATACTTTGAATCCTGGCTCGGCGACTTGCTGGAAGCCAAGGGAAAGACCACTTTTGGCCAGATAAGAACCGATTACACTGAAGAAAAATATATGTACAGGCTGCAGGTAATTGCAACGGACATAACTGACCACAGGCTGCTTGTCCTTCCACAGGACCTTAAGGATTTTGGCCATAATCCTGACCAGTTCAGCATTGCCAAAGCTGTGCGAATGAGTATGAGCATTCCTTTGTTTTTTGAGCCCGTAAAGATTGAGGACAACAGCGGAAAGGTACACATCATTGTAGACGGCGGGGTGTTAAGCAACTATCCGATCTGGCTTATGGACGACGGTACCAGCTCACCGCCATGGCCAACATTTGGTTTTAAGCTGATGGAGCCGAATACGAGGGAAATTAAGAAAGGTGATCCTAAAAATACTATACACAATCCTTTAAGTTATTTAATGGCGCTTGTCGGCACAATGATTGGCGCACATGATAATTTTTATATCTCCAAGTCGAAGGGTGATTATGACAGGACAATAGGAATTCCCACGGTAATTAATATTGACGGCATAGAAAAGGAAATAAAGACAACTTACTTTGACATTACCCAGGAAGAAAGCCTGAAACTATATGATAACGGTAAAAAAACGGCTGAAAATTTCCTTAAGACATGGGATTTTGAAGAGTGGAAGAAAAAGTACAGGCAGTAGCAGTCACTTAGCCCATAGAAGGATGCCCAAGGTATAAAACCAGGCGAATCTGCAAATACAGGGGGACGGTTCTCGCGTATATACTTATGTTTTTATACGCTTTAAGAACCGTCCCCCTGTATTTGATTGGCTTCAGGTGACGATCTTTCCTATTTCGTTAATATTATATCCGCCAATTCCAATTATTTCTGATTTATAATCCGGTGATTTTATTATTTCCATAATGGCACGAAAAGGAGCTTTATTAAAATCCTCTTTTTTGATAATCATTTCATATCTTTCCGCCTGTACAGGTATAAAGTCGATACCTTTTACTGAAAGACCGGCAATTTCATTTCCGATACCTAAATCAGCTTCACCACGGTAAATAGCGCTTGCCACAGCCAGATGAGAAGTACATTCACGATTATAGCCATTTAGGGATGAACCGTAGATACCCAGCAGACGCAGATGTTCATCCAATAAAACTCTCGTTCCGCTTCCTTTTTCCCTGTTTATTATCGTAATATCTTTCCTCTTCAGGTCCTCCCAATCTTTTATATTTCTAGGGTTCCCTTTTGCTACATAAAATCCCTGAGTTCTGTAAGCAAGGTGAATGATAACGCAGGGTATGCCGGGCAGCATTCTTTTTACATAAGGAACATTATACTCTCCCGAATCTCCATCCCATAAATGCGCCGTTGCCACGTGAGCGAAACCATTATACAAAGCAAATAATCCATTATAGCTGCCAACATAGGAACGAAGTGTCCTGATACCGTTCGGGTGATTTTCAAGATACCTGGATAGGATATCAAGAAGGGGATCCTGCCCGCAAATAACCAGGTTGCCGGAAGGCAGATTATCGGCAGTAAGATTCAGTCTCTGAAAATAATCCTCCTTCACAATAGTTGATGCTGAATAGACCTTGCTTTTTGTGCGGTTTTTGTATTCTTCAACGTCTTTTAAATCAACCCGGACTTTTTTCCCAACTTTATAGGCGTTTAACTCTCCTCGCTTGATAAGCTCGTACACGGTATTTTTAGCTATTTTAAGTAAATCTGCCACTTCCTGGGGCGTAAGTGTTTCACTGCCGGTATTTGTCATGAACACCACTTCCGTTTCATAAAGAATTAAAACACAACAAAAAGAAACATCACCCAACAGAATGTATTATATCATAAAATTTTATCCATTTGAACAGAAATAATTATCTTTGCTATAATTTTACTTTATCTTAGTGAAGTATCCGGAAGGACAATACCGGGATCCTGTACTAAACCTTCTGGTCAACAAGTTGGCTGATAATTAAAATTATTAAGTTATGTTATGTAATGATTGATTTGTTTATTAGAGATAATTATAATTATATGTATTAAAACGTGATAGAACATAATACCAGGTCACGTTTTATAAATAAATTCTTTAAAGGAGGCACTTTTGTGGTCAGAATTAGGAATTTTGCGGGGATGGTTCTGTTATTACTTGTCGTGATTTTTGCCTTTTCAGCGTGCAGTAAACAGTTGGCTGAAAAAAGCCAGGAAACTCCTAAAACCCAGGTTACGCTGACTGTTTCAGCGGCGGCAAGCTTGAAAGACGCCATGAATGAAATCAAAGATATCTACGCAAAGGAAGTTCCGGATGTTAATGTTACGTATAACTTCGCTTCCTCTGGCTCTCTTCAGCAGCAAATAGAAAATGGAGCCGATGTCGATGTATTTATTTCTGCGGCAAATAAGCAAATGGATGCTTTGGAGACAAAGGGATTGCTGGAGAATGGAACAAAGAAAACACTTTTGGGAAACAGCCTCGTATTGATTATACCCAAAGACAGTTCCCTGGTCTCCAGCTTTGAAGACTTAACCAAGGATACAGTTAAAAAAATTGGTTTGGGTGAATTTAGAACAGTACCAGCCGGCCAGTATGCCGAAGACTTGTTTACTAATATGAAGATTTTAGATAAAATAACAGCAAAGGCTGTTTACGGCAAATCCGTTAAGGAAGTACTGACCTGGGTAGAAACCGGAAATGTTGATGCCGGTGTTGTTTACCTTACAGACGCAAAAGTATCACAAAAAGTTAAGCAAGTTGCAGTTGCTCCGGAAGAAAGCCATAAGCCGATTGTTTATCCTGCAAGTGTGATCAAATCAAGCAAACATATGGCGGAAGCTAAAGCTTTTATGGATTTTCTGTCAGGTGCCAAAGCAAAAAGTGTATTTGAGAAATACGGGTTTACATTCCTGGCGAATGCCCAAGCTAAACCAGCGGCTTAATTTTGAGGTGGACTTTTAGTTGATTGATGATTTTTCTCCATTATGGATTTCAATGAGATCCTCCGCCTGTGCAACATTGATAACTTTAGTTTTTGGAGTAGCGGCTGCATGGTTTGTAGCCGCTTACTCTAAGAAAACAAAGGGCTTTATTGACAGTATTCTTACTCTTCCTATGATTCTGCCTCCTACAGTTGTAGGTTTTTTCTTATTATTAATCTTTGGGAAGAACGGATTTATCGGAGGATTACTTGAAAAATTCAATATCGAAATAATTTTTTCATGGGCGGCAATCGTAATTGCCGCATCTGTTGTTTCATTCCCGCTTATGTACAGAACCGTCAGAGCCGCTTTTGAACAAATAGATTCAAATATTCTAGACGCTGCCAGAGTGCTCGGAGCAAGCGAATTCAGGCTGTTTTATAAAGTAGCGGTACCCGTAGCATGGCCGGGAATTGCAGCAGGCACAATTCTTAGTTTTGCAAGGAGCCTCGGAGAATTTGGGGCCACTTTAATGGTTGCCGGAAATATACCCGGAAGAACACAAACAATACCTGTGGCAATCTTTTTTGCAGCTGAGAGCGGAGAAATGGATAAGGCATATTTATGGGTAGCGTTGATTTTTATTATTTCACTGATCGTAATGGTCTTGATGAATTATTGGTCAGGCTTTCAGGCCAAGCTGCTTTTTCGTCCCAGGGGGAAACTGTAATGGAACTGTATGTGGAAATAAAGAAGAATCTTCCCGGGTTCGTTTTAGATGTAAAGTTCGAAGGCTCAAAGGAAAGGATTGCGCTTTTGGGAGCTTCCGGGTCGGGTAAAACTATGACCTTAAGATGCGTTGCCGGCCTTGTTAAGCCGGATGAAGGGAAGATTATTGTCAATGGAAAAACATTTTTTGATTCGAAAAAGGGAATTAATATTAAACCAAAACATCGTAAGGTAGGCTTTTTGTTTCAAAATTACGCCCTTTTCCCCCATCTGACAGTGAAAGATAATATTGCTTTTGGTATCAGGGGATTATCTGATCAGGAAAGAAACCTTAGAATAAGCAACTTGCTGGAAAGGTTCGGTCTGACTGGTCTGGAGAACAGGTATCCCCGCTTAATCTCAGGAGGCCAGCAGCAGCGCACGGCGCTGGCCAGAACAATAGCCGCCGAACCAGATATAATCCTGTTAGATGAGCCATTTTCCGCGCTTGATGAACACCTGCGGTCCCATATGGCAAGGGAAATACTGGGAATCTTAAAAGAATTCGGCGGAACGACCCTGTTTGTTACGCATAACATTGAAGAAGCATACCGGATGTGTGAAAAAATAGCAGTTTTATGTTCGGGAGATCTTCACGTTTTTGGAAATAAAAAGGATGTATTCGAAAATCCTCAAACAAGTGAAGCGGCCCGGATTACCGGATGTAAAAATATTGTTGAAGCGGTAAGGGTTGATGATGGATATATTGAAATTCCTTCATGGAACATAAGGCTGAAGACAGATTCGAAGACAAAAGCAGAGAAAGGGTATTATGGTGTGAGGGCGAATCATATCCGGTTAAGCAACGGGGACAACTCCGGCAATGTCTTTAAAGCAAGAATTGTCGGGAATATTGAAACGCAGTTCCGTCAAACGGTATACTTAAAATTTGCGGAAGCGCCAAACGGGAACTCCAACTATCATATTCAGTGGGAAGTCAGTAAGGATATCTGGGATAAGATAAGCAAAGAACAGGGGCTTATAAACATCCGTTTACCCCAGGATAAAATGTATTTTGAAAAATGAATAACACAACATTGTCTTTGGCCAATCTGCGCAATCACTCTGCCCGGAAAAAGCCCTTTATATTGTCCGGACTCCCGAACAATTTCTTCAGAAAAACCTAAATTAAACAGTCAGTCATTCATAATTGCCACTTCTAAGGTTTTTTCCAGGTAAGCGCCGCTTCCGATCCGTCTTTTAAGAATGCGCTCAGCGTCATCATGACGCCCTCTAGTTTCACATGCCTGACTACCTGTGTACCCACCCAGTTTGGCAAAAAACTTACATCAGGACGTACAATCAGATCATTGTCAACTACTTCGTATTTCCCGGCATAAAAGATAACATTTGCGGCGTCAATCTTTTCAGCATCCGTCAAGCGGTTGTCCGAGGCGGATTTAGCCCGGTTTCCCGGTGTCAGGCACACATTCGAGTAGCCTTCGTGACTAATAATATAGTAACCTACCGGCTCACTGCCCATTGGCAAGAATACGCCCCCGTCAGGCCTGCGGACCTCATAGGAAACCAGCTTCCAGGCGCCAATCAGCGAACCGGCATCTATGGCTGCTTTGCTCATTACTCATTGCCCCTCCCTTTTTAGCCCAAATATAAAACTGTTTTGATAAATCTGTTGGCAAGCTAAATTATACCCGCGGTATAAGTCATAATCAATCCATAACACCTTAACTATGACCTGTCAACCTGGGTAGACGGAATGAAAATCAAAATCAGCTAATCCCCTCTTTTCATCAAATCTCACTCTCCGCTCTCCGGCTGAATACCCAGAACCGGCTTCCTATAAAGTTCACTATAATAGCAGCACCTGTCACTATGCATTTGCTAATCCACAGATCAAGGTGATTCAAATCGTGTAAGACAGCCAGCAGGCCGAAAGAGGTTAACAAGGAAAATCCGTTCACGATAACGAAATTTGCCGCTTCCAGGATATTTGCTTTGCGTTCGACACGGAATGTCCACTTCCTGTTAAAAAAGAAGCTGTTTGCGACACCCGCCGAGTAGGAAAGCACCTGAGCAACAAGGTATGGCACACCGAACAAGGTTAAAAGAAAAAAAACGGTAAAGTCAACTGCCTACGTGCTTAATAATCGCCTTTAACTTTTATGGAAATTGCCGTAGACCAGTTTGCAAAATATGAAAAAATCTTTGTTCCGGCGAGGCCGAAAACAATTCCAAATAAAGATCCAGCCAGGCTCAGCAGAACGGCTTCAAAAAGAAATTAGTTAAGTATATCCTGCCTTGTAGCTCCGATAGCCATGCGCAAGCCTATTTCCCGGGTACGCTCCGTCACAGAGACAAGCATGATGTTCATAATACCTATCCCTCCGACTATTAAGGAGATCATGGCCACTCCCGCCAGAAAAAGCGTCAAAGAGGAGATAACAATGCTTATACTGGCCGGCATTCCTCCTCTTGGTTTGCTGTAATCGTCAATGGAGATGATCGTGTCATACATCTGCACATTGCTGACTGTAGTGGCGTTGGGCGCCGCTGAGACGAGTTTCCCTGTAAAGGTTTCCGGGATATGTGTCAACTGTGAACGTTGCTTCCAGTCCTGTTATTACATCGCTGATATCCGCCTCGTTAATCTCAGCTTTCAGCTGCAGTTTAGTGGACGAAAGCAAACCTGAATCTCGCCATTTTCGGGATCAGTATGCTGTACGGCATTTTGAAATAAGTTTAGAACAACCTGTTTCATGCTGTCCGCATCATATTTGTTCCGCTGTGTCTACCATGTTGAACAAAGGAACCAGCGTTTTTCTAATAATGGGCAGAAAGCAAAGCAGCCCGAATAACATGGCGACAAAGGAGAGTAATGGCTTAACCATGTAATCATCTGCTCCAAGCGTCAAACCTTTTACCCGGTCATCCACTTCGTCCCTGGCAGTCAGCATAATTACCGCCACGTTATCCGTTTTTTTAATCAGCTGGCATACTTCAAAACCGTCCATCCCGGGCATCATCACATCAAGTATTACTACATGCGGCTGGAAATCCTTAATCAGGTTGACAGCCGTCATCCCGTCCTGAGCCGACTGCACTTCAAACCCCTCATTTTGCAGGCCAAGCTCCAAAAATACAAGTATGTTCGGCTCATCGTCCACCAACAATATTTTAATTCCCTTTTACGGCTGCATACTTTATCTACCACCCTGTAGTTTTGTAATACCTATATTATCCGGTCCTAAACTGAAATCATACTGAATGAAAACTGAAATATTGTTGAATAACAAGGGAAAAAATCATTCTTTGAAGCAGTTTTTCTATATAGCTTTCTGCTTTTCCTTCTTTAAATCTAAAAGCCGGGCAGATAAAACGTTCAGCAATCCGCTCCACACCGCCGGAGCCATATAATCTTTTGCATTATTGACATCGGCCGGGATAGAACTAAGTGCCTGTGTCCGGATTTCGGACAGCGTACTTATGAGTATGTCGCAAAATATCAGTTCTTGAGCATAGGGACATTTTTTAAGCGGGATAAAAGGGTTTCACCGTGAACTGTGGAAGTGTTTTTTATACGCAAATAATTTTTCAAAGGGACGGAATATCGATATCATAAAAATGCATATCCGAAAAATTTAATGGCAGGCAGGCTTCACTCGCCCAGGCAAAACACCTGGTAATCTAGAAAAGCATTCCCCGAAGAGTGTATATAAGGTATCGTTTGAAAAACGGTAATTTTGAGTTTAAAAATAAACAACAGGAGTTGGCGCTGGTGAATATACAATTACTTAGAAGTATTGAAAATACTTGCGATCCACTGTTAATAGAAATCCTTAAAGAATATTTCGGTGAGATAAACGATGTTATTTCATGGTTTCCCGACCTGGTAGGGTATATAGGAGATGATTACGATTTCTTTGGAAAGCCGGTAAAAAGAGGACGCACGGGTTATTTCTGGTTTCTCACAGAAAAACTTTTAATACAAGCAAGCGCCGAAAAAGAATCAATATCCGTAAAAGTCTTCAATCTGGATAAGATTGTCAGTGTCAGTTGTGATTACAATATTATCAAAGCAGGACTTAGAGTAGATATAACATGTATAGTAATCGCTTTTGCTGACGGGCAAAGTGTTAAAATTGAAAGCAGGCATGGATATAATCAACTTATAGAAGAATTTTACATAGCACTGGTTAATAAGATCGATCACTGAGTTTATAATTAAGTGCTGCCCAAATTCTTTCTGCGCATCACCATGTATGACCAACACTCTATTGCGGAGTATATTGGGGAAATACCGGTTTAAATCCTGAATACCCAGCTTCTGTGATAAAACTTCTTCTTATGCCTTCTTCTTACCTCAAATATCGCATCAACCGCTGCAACAGCTTCCGAAGATCAAATATCTGTGAAAACGCAGTTTAAAGATATTGCAGAAAATGACCCTTTACAGCCTTTCATCCGTTACTTAACTGAAAGAGGTATCATCAGTGGATTCCCGGACGGGACTTTTCGCCCCGGTGTAAATGTCACCCGCGTCCAGGCGGCGAAGGCTGTGGTTTTAGCCAAAGGACTGCAGCCGTTAAAGAATATATCTCCGTCATTCAAAGACGTAAATTCAAAGCACTGGGCTTTCGGGGAAATTGAAGCTGCAGTGAAGGCAGGATTTTTCAAAGGATATCCCGACGGCACTTTCAACCCTGATAAAAAAATCAGCCGGGCTGAAGCGGTGTCTCTTTTCATCAGGCTTGCGGGAGGCGCCCTTGCCGAGAATGATCTTACTATAAAAGACGTTGATTCCGGCAACTGGGCTTATAAGATTATAGCCACGGCTATCCAGGCCGGCCTTGTTGAGTTGGACAAAGACCAGCTTTTTCACCCCGATTTATCCCTGCGCCGCGACGAACTGGCCAGGGGCATCACAGGTGTTTTGACCCTTGGCCCCGAAACAAGCCCGGCCCAGTTATTTGGAACACTTAACGTAAAAAAAGGGGAAAGTAACCCTTTAAAAAGGAAGAATATACGGCGCATTGGCAAGCAAGTATGAGAAAGAGGATTCAGCAGGGCAAGACAATAGTGGCTTCAAGATTTTCTCTGACACAACTCCAGCAGAAACACTCCTGGCTTCTTCTGAAATACCTTCCGATTTGGGAAATAGTCTTTTCGCTCTTCAAGACAACACCACCGCCCAGGGACAGAAAGCGCCGTGGTGGCTCAAGCCCAATACATCCAGGCAGCGTGTGGTCATCAACATGCCCTGGGGTGTTGCCGGCATCCGGGGAACCTTCTGGATGATTGACATAACAACTGCGAAAGAGACCATCTCCCTGCTTATCGGTAACTCTATAATAACCGCAGCCCAAAAGGCAATTTCTATTACCGGTGACCAGATACGGTTATCTCCCAGGACGGCGCACCGCCCATCTTCCCCCGCCCCCCTGACTCCGGAACTCAAAAAGCTCTGGGCACAAGTTCAGGAATGGGTAAAAGAGCGTGCGCAGGTACGCCAACAGCAAAGTCCGGAGTAGGAAGCGGCGGCGGGAGCTCTGTGCCAGCCGCACCGGTTATTACCGGCATTACCGCCGCGGACACCGGTGGCAACACCGGCCTGGGAAACGGCGATACATTAACAATCGCCTTCAATGTGGATACCAGCCAGCCGGATGTATTAACAAAAACTGCAGTGGATAATCTGATCGACTTCGGCGGCAAATCCTTCGGCACTGAATACAGCGGCATCTGGAGCAATGCAAAGACCCTGGTTCTGACTGTCAGCGACGCTGTTTACGCAACCCTTGCTGTAGGTGACACCCTGGCTATTAAATCAACCGGCAACTTAAAAACAGCCAACGGCCGATCCTCGGCCAGCGCAAGCAGCCATATTATAGGCGGTACTTTCGATGAATCAGCCGTTATAGTACACTTTAATGACACCAACCTGGAAGCAGCCGTACGGGGCACCCTGGACAAGCCCACTGGAGACATTACTAGCACGGATATGGAAGGGTTGACAAGCCTTATTGCTCGTTTCAGTGAAATTCAGGATTTAACTGGTCTTGAATACGCCACCAACCTGCAACAACTTGTTCTTAATAGTAACCAGATCAATGGAACCCCCGCGTGTACTAACTGCCTACTCGATTAAAGTAATCATACACGAGACCCTGCTCTTTGGTGAATCTTGGAGAGTCTCTCCTTTACATACAAGAAATGTCTTCATCGACGTTATAATAAAAAAATTATAGTCTCTTTTTCCGCTTATATTACGCCGTATTTCAACGGTCCCGTTGTTCAGCGGAACATAAAACACCAAGTAACTATCGACTATCAGAACACGGTATCCTTGCTGGGTTAGTCTTCGATTTTTGGGTATTGCGCCGATCAGCGGGAAGTCTTCAAGTTGTAAAATGCTACACTCAATTTCTTCAGCCAATTTAAGTGCGGCGGTAGGGTTGTCATTTGCGATATAATCAACAATTTGGACCAAATCCTGTTCTGCCGCTGCAGTAATATTAATTAGATGTTTTGGCATGAATACGGCTCCTTAAGTCTGCTATAACATCGCGGAACGGTCGGCGCTTTCCGGCGCGGCTTTGTTCTTCCGCCTCGTCAAGTCTCTCATAAAGTTCTAATAAAGCCCGCTGTTCCTCATAAAGCTGCTGGCTCATAATGACTAAATGACCGTTGCCATTCTTGGTAATAAATACCGGTTTTTTCTCTTTTATGCATATTTCCTCAATTTCAGGAGTCTTGTTCCGCAGGTCGGAAACAGGACGAATTATTGGCATATTGTACACCTCGCTTATTAAACATATCATTATTATATCATGTTTCTGATAATATCAATAGGAAAACTACGGGAGCTTCCTCGCTTGCTACGTTAAAAAAATTTTGTCTCTTTTCCCGCTATGGCAATTTGAACCTTAAGCTAACACTTTCCCCTGCTTTGCCAGTTTGCCAAAAACACAAAAAAACCAAGAGGTTCCTCCTTGAAAGGTGATACATCTTGGTTCTGTTGTGTTTTTGGCGGAGAGAGAGGGATTTGAACCCCCGAGACGGGTACTAACCGCCTACTCGATTTCGAGTCGAGCGCCTTCAGCCAAACTCGGCCATCTCTCCATAAGATTATTTTTCTTCTTTTTTTCTCAGCTGCTGGAAAAACATCTGTATGATGGCTTTGCATTCTTCCTCAAGCACTCCGGAAACAACTTTTACCTGGTGATTAAATCTTGTATCCCGGACTATATCGATTAAAGAATCAACAGCCCCCGCCTTGGGATCTTTAACACCGTAGATAAGGTTTTCCACCCGGAACATTAAAAGCGCCCCTGCGCACATGGGGCATGGCTCAACGGTTGTGTATATTGAAGACCCGCTTAAGCGCCAATCTTTCTGCAAAGCCGCCGCCTGCCTAAGAGCGATGATTTCGGCGTGGGCGGATCCGTCCTGTATTGTTTCGCGAAGATTATGCCCCCGCCCGATAATTACATCATTCAGGACAACAACAGCCCCTACGGGCACTTCACCAAGCAGAAAAGCTTTCTCGGCTTCGGCCAGGGCCTGTCTCATATACAAAATATGCTTTTGTGCAGCATTGTCTTGATCATCCATCATAACCGGAATTTAATTTTAACACAGGCAATATTACTTATCAAGGTGTAACTATGCAGTAAAACCCGTCAGGCAAGGCGTTGGCGCCGCTTACTCCGGCGGTTTAATGCCGCTTGCCGCACAGCGCGGTCCGCTAGCGGTACTGCAAAGACGATCTGGATTTATATAATAGAATAGGTTATTATTTACTTAACTAAAAAAATATGACGAAGGGGATTGAATATGCATGTAATCGGGTTAATCCTGGCAATAATTCTTTTTGTCATCGGCCTGGCCGGGACTATTCTTCCTGTTCTGCCCGGCGCGCCGATAATTTTTTTGGGAATGATTGTTTACGGACTGTTTACAGGCTTTTCTGATCTCACCTGGGGATTTTTCATCTGGCAGGCGCTGTTTACAGTTTTAACATTCACTGTTGATTACATCGCCAGCATGTGGGGTACACGCCGCTACGGGGGATCAAAAACTGCGCTCTGGGGAAGCGTAATCGGGATGATTATCGCAATACCGGTTTTAGGACCTGCGGGGATAATCCTGGGACCTTTCCTGGGCGCATTTTTAGGCGAACTGCTGGTCAGCAGGACACCAGAGCAGGCTTTGCGGACAGGTGTGGGATCCTTGATAGGGCTAATCGGCGGATCAGCGCTGAAGATAGCCGTTGAATTAACAATGATCATCTGGTTTTTAGTGATCATTTGGCGGTAAAACTGTAAAAGTTCAAATTATTCCAGGCGGTGGATTTCTCTCTGCAGCCTTTTAATGATCCTCTTTTCCAGCCGTGAAATATACGACTGTGAAATGCCAAGCATATCCGCAACTTCTTTTTGAGTTTTTTCAACCCCGTTGGCCAGCCCGAAACGAAGTTCCATGATCATCCTCTCCCGCCTGCCCAGTTTCTGCAATGCAAGGTGGAGAAGCTTACGGTCAACTTCTTCCTCAATATATTTATAGATGATATCGTTTTCAGTTCCCAGCACATCTGAAAGAAGCAGTTCGTTGCCGTCCCAGTCCGTGTTAAGAGGTTCGTCAAACGAGACCTCGGAACGTGTTTTACTGTTTCTGCGAAGGTACATGAGGATCTCATTTTCAATACAGCGGGAGGCATAGGTGGCAAGTTTGATTTTTTTAGCGGGATCAAACGAGTTGACCGCCTTAATCAGGCCTATGGTTCCTATGGAAACCAGGTCCTCGACGCCAACTCCCGTATTTTCAAATTTGCGCGCAATATAGACTACAAGGCGCAGGTTTCTTTCAATCAGAACAGTCCGTACGGCCGAATCGCCCGCTTCCAATTTGTCGATCAGATAACATTCTTCATCAATTGAAAGGGGGGGCGGCAGGGCCTCGCTACTGCCCACGTAAAATATTTTAGGACAATAACCGAGCCGGCTGAATATCCGCAATAATAGAACCCGAAAAACCAGCTTCACTCGCCAGATTTTTAAAGCCATGGCTGCAACCCTCCAAACTTTCCTTATGCCGCTTCCAGCAAACCCGGATGAAGCAGGGCATGATAGGCGGAACCTGAATTCAGGCGGCCGCGGGAGATTCCTATAACCACCCTGTCAACAAACACCTTTCCGCCATTCTGGTCTATCTCCACTTCATCGGGACGAATACCGACAAGGAGTCCATGTTCCATGCCGAGTGAATGAAAAGGGATTACCCTGAAACGCGCCGCCCATGATGTTCCTTCCAAAGCAGCCAGCAAGGATGTGTAATCAAGCTCCTTTTTCTCGAAAAACACTTTCACGACGGATGGCAGGATAACTTTTATGGCTGAGTATTCCACAACGATTACAGGTTCCCCGGTAAGAGGGTCCATCAGGCTGTTGCCTGTATCTACCAGCGCGTTTACTTTTACGTTCCGCCCGTAAATGCTGATTCCAAGGGGTACCTGAAAACGGTTCAGGCCGCCTTTCTTTCTAAAAAACCAGCCGCCTGTGACGTACACAGCCCAGAAAAAACACAAAGCCAGCAGGACCACAGCCCAAAAATACCTGCCGATTACAGATGTAATCCTTTCCGCTTCACCCGCTATTACCGGACTTGAATGCAGAAGATAGGTAAAGCCTAAGACCATGCCGCCAAGGCTGAAAGAGGCAAGGTAAAAAAAACAAAAACAGCCTCCCAGAACACGCCATGACAAAGGAGCGAAAGCAATCAGGACCATAACCAGTGACATTAATACCTTTGCAGGAAGGTTATAAAGCCAGCCGGCTGATGAAAAAAAAGAAAGCAGAGAGTAGACGCTTCCGACACCTGCAGCAAGAAGAAGCCTTGGGAAGCGCGGGCTAACCTGACCTAACCGCCCCGCAGCCCACAAGATTACATAGTTCATGATTAAGTTGCCGATCAAAACCTGGTCAACATAAACCACGTAACCCGCCAATAAAACTTCCCCCCAGACAGGTTTTAATAACCCCTACCATGATATGGCCGTTTTACTATCATTATGACAAATATGCAAAAACCAACATGATGCTTAAAAAATTAAAACCCTGCATCAATTATACAATGGCAGGGTTAGTAAACATTGTCAGTTATTGGCTATCTGGCAAATAATTTTCTATCTTTATCCGACAAAAATCTTTTTCTTTTATTTCTTTTATTTCTTTTATTTCTTTTATTTCTTTTATTTAAAGACGATAATCGAGTGTCAGCGCTTCCGGCGAAGAAATGCGGGTATATCAAGTTCTTCGTGACTGCTTAAGGGTTTCAGGCCAACTTCCGTCTTCGGACGCTCCTTTTTAATGAACGGTTTTTGATCAAAACCTGTTGCAATGACGGTAACTCTGACCATTTCTTCCATCATTTCATCAATAACGGCGCCGAAAATTATGTTAGCCTCCTGGTCTGCAGCCTGAGAAATAATCTCCGCAGCCTCGTTAACTTCGAAGAGGCCCAAACCGGTCCCGCCCGTGATATTCAGCAGGACTCCCCTTGCTCCTTCAATAGACGTCTCCAGCAGGGGGCTGGAAATAGCGATTTTTGCCGCTTCCGTAGCCCGGCTTTCACCGCTGGCTATTCCAATGCCCATCAAGGCTGAACCGGTATCTTTCATAATCGTTTTTACGTCGGCAAAGTCCAGATTAATCAAGCCGGGCACAGCGATTAAATCCGATATTCCCTGGACTCCCTGCCGCAGAACATCGTCAGCTATGCGAAACGCTTCCTGCATTGAGGTATGTTTGTCAATAACCTGAAGCAGGCGGTCATTAGGAATTGTAATCAGCGTGTCGACTTTCTCACGGAGGTTCTGAATACCCGTTTCGGACTGGTTCATTCTCCTGCGGCCTTCAAATGTAAACGGTTTGGTTACCACGCCGACTGTCAGCGCGCCTATTTCTTTGGCAATCTCCGCCACTATCGGAGCAGCGCCGGTACCGGTGCCTCCTCCCATACCCGCTGTCACAAAAACCATATCAGCGCCCTTTAAAGCCTGGAAGATATCATCTCTGCTTTCTTCCGCCGCTTTGTTGCCAATCTCGGGAATGCCTCCTGAACCTAAGCCTTTGGTCAGCTTTGCTCCAATCTGTATTTTATTGTTGCTCTGGACAAGTTGCAGCGCCTGAGCATCAGTATTTACGGCAATAAATTCCACACCTCTTAAGCCGGCTACAATCATCCGGTTTATTGCATTATTTCCCCCCCCACCGACACCAATTACCTTTATGCTGGCGAATTGGTCCATATTCAGCTCTAAGTCAAGCATGGGTTTCCCCCCTTTTAAAATCTTAGTCAATTGAATAAATAATAAAATTCAACAAAAAGGGTTATTATCCTCTTTGAACCAGGGAAATTATTTCTTTAAAAGGTGACGTCTGATAATAGCAAGGTTTTGAAACAGACGGACACCAAATGCGACAACTGCGGCAAGGTATAAGTCGATACCAAGCCTTTCACCGACAAAAGCCAATCCCGCAGCCAGTAAAGCGTTGCTGAAAAATCCGCTGATAAATACTGCAAGATCAAAAGTGTCTTCCATAGCGGCCCGGATGCCCCCAAAAACCGAGTCCAAAGCCGCAAGCACTGCGACGGACATATACTTGGCATAGGCTACGGGAAAAAACAAAGGAACATATAATCCCAGGATAACTCCCAGAAGCAAGCCAAGCAAGGCCCAAATACTTACCCACATGTATAATGACGCTCCTTCTTCAACATGGCTCAGGAATGACTGCCATTGTATGCCGGTATGGTCAGGTCTTCACTGGTTTGAATATCCACAGCCGCCCCGAGTTCCCTTAAATATTCAACAACCCCGCCTGAAATATCCATCGCTGCTCTTAATCGTTCAGGATCACCTATTGCCAGGATGTAATAAGGCGGCACAACCCGGGTAAGGTTAACGTTAATGAAAGGCGCCGCGTATCTTATTTCCGTAGTTGCCACGATGCGCTGTCCGTTAATGGAAAGCGCCTCCGCACCTGCAATACGCAATTCATTAACAACTCTTAGAAGGTCTTCATCCCGGAGCGTAAAAAGAGTTGGCGTTTCAGCCTCTGATGACGTCCGGGGATTATCCAGCGTAATTTCAATACCTGGGCCGGTTATCTTAACTAAACCGGCGGCTACTTTTGCGTTATCCAATTCTCCTTTTAACGCCGAGAGAGCTTCCTTTTGACCCTTATTAGCCTGCGCCAATTTGCTGTCTAAATCCTTGATTTCTTTCCTCAAGTTAGCTTTTTCCGTTTCAAGCCTCCGGTATTCTATAGTCAGTTCCTGATCCCTGCCGGCGGGAACGCCCTGGGCTGCCCGGTTTATTGTCCGAATTTGAAAAGTGACCATTAATCCGACAATCAGAGCGACAAGGAAAATAAAGAAGTAGGTTTTTCTCATGTATTATTACTCTCCCTGTTAAAAACCGGCCTGGCATAATCGAATCTTAAACTGCCGGTATAAGCGGGTATAGTTACTTCCGATACCTTCTTCACCGAGACCTGTATACTCCAGAATTGAAGCTGTTCAATTATTCCCCCGCGCATCTGCAAAGATTTTATCATATTATCCGGGTCACCCACGGCGGAAATAATAAACGGCGGTGTTAACCGGTAAAATTTGTTGGTCAGAATTGTCGGGCCGACGCAGCGGATTTCGCTGTCGGCAAGCTGCCGCTGTCCATTTATCGACAAAGCACGTGCGCCGGCGGCCTTAAGCTCGTTTATAACTTTCAGGACATCCTCATCGTGAAGTACGTACAAATTAGGATTTTCGCCTGGCTGCACGATTTTGTTGCTGTCGTTTAAGGTAACCTCCACACCCGGGCCTTTTACCTCGATCAGACCGGCTTGCATACGCGCGCCGTTCAATTCATCTTTTAAAGTGCTAAGCTGGGCTCCGGTCATCGCCTTATCGAGTTCGGCCCTTAGCTTCTCCGCGCGGCTTTGCAAAACATCCCGCTCTTCCCTGGATTTATCAACCTGGCTGACTAAAGTCTGAGACTGGTAGAGAGATGAATTATGTCCGGTATTTTTGGTCAGCCGGAATTGGTAGCTGAACATGAAACCGGCAATTAAGCCTATGATAATTAGAACCAACCGGTATTTTTTTAGCTGAAACATTCCGGCTTACCTTCCTTTCTACTACTACTTGATTACAGGACAGTCCGCAGATGAAAGATCTATATAATCTATTTCCCTGTCTTCAAGCTTGTCCAGAACCTGTCCGAGAACATCCCCCTTGCGGGAAATGTTATCGGGAAAACCCATCCGGCATCGAATCCCGTCAAGTGTGTAGATGGTTATTTTCTTATTTTTGTCCACATTTATTTCCGATAAGGTACCGCTTAATCCCTGTGGAAGGCTTTTAACAACATCCAGGGCAACTGTCAGAAACTGGTTCTGAATAGCCTGGCCTTCCGACGGAACGTGTACACTAAAGCCTGTCACTACCGGGAGATCCGCTTCGCTAATTTTGCCTTTCCTGCAATATACACCTTCTTCATCAATCAGAATGAAATTTGGGGCGGTAAATAAAAAAGCCACCGGTTCGCGTTCCACTATAGAGATGAGCACACCCGATGGCAACTCGCGTTTTACTTCGGCTTCCCGTATCATAGGAAGTTTTTTTATTCTTGAAGATGCGGCAGTCAGGTCCACTTTAAAAATATTCTTATGCAAGTCAATAGCCGCCAGGGATTTTATCTTTTCGGTGGTATAAAATATATTTCCCTTCACTTCTACTTTTTGTATCTCAAAAAAAGAAGAACAAATGAGTATATAAACTACCAGAAGCAAAAGTAAGATAAAAAAAATACTGCCGCCAAGGTTAGGCTTGACAGTTTTTTTGACCTCCACCCGATAGGTGACCAAAAAGTCCACTTCCCAGATGCTATAAATATTATAACCTGTAATGATAATTATTTTATAATAGCTTTTTCTTTTTATTATATATCCATAGCTTAAAATGGGCTAGCTTTTAATACGTATAATCCGGGCTCCCAGACTGTTCAGCTTTTGCTCAAGCCGTTCATACCCGCGATCGATGTGTTCAACTCCCTCTATGACTGACCCGTTGTCCGCAGCCATCGCCGCTAAAACAAGGGCTGCCCCTGCCCGTAAATCGGTAACTTCCACCGGTGCGCCGCTTAGTTTCTGAACCCCCTTAACAATCGCTGTCTGTCCTTCCACCCTTATTTCGGCGCCCATTCTTCTTAATTCACTGACGTGCTTATACCTGTGCTCAAAAACAGTCTCCGTAATAACACTGGTATTATCAGCCAGTGTAAGCAAGGCCATCATCTGCGGCTGCAAGTCTGTTGAGAAACCCGGATAGGACATTGTTTTTATATCCACCGACTTTATTCTGCCGTTACCGGTAACTCTTATGCTGTCATCCCCTTCTTCAACTTTCACACCTGCTTCTTTCAACTTGGCGGTCAAAGCTTCCAAATGCTCAGGAATGATGTTCTCCAGGACTACTTCCCCACCGGTTATGGCGGCGGCAATCATATATGTGCCGGCTTCTATGCGATCGGGAAGTATTTGATATTCACCGGAATGAAGTTCATTAACTCCTTCAATTTTGATCGTACCTGTTCCGGCGCCCTTTATCCTTGCTCCAAGAGAGTTGAGGAAATTTTGGAGATCCACGATTTCAGGCTCACGGGCGGCATTCCTGATGATAGTATTTCCTGCTGCCAAGACAGCAGCCATGATAATGTTTTCAGTAGCCCCCACACTGGGAAAATCAAGGTGTATTTCAGCGCCGGTCAACCGGTCAGCCGAAGCTGTGATAAAACCGTACTTTTCACTTACTTCCGCCCCTAATGCGCACAAACCTTTCAGGTGCAGGTCCATCGGACGTGAGCCAATATCACATCCTCCGGGCCGGGAAATTTTTGCTTTATGGAAGCGCCCTACTAAAGCCCCCAACACAAGATTGGATGCACGCATCCGCCTTGTCAGTTCTTCTTCAACTTCCATTAAATTAACGCTTCTTGCATCAACAGTTACAGTTGTCCCATTTCTTTGAACAACCGCCCCAAGTGAAGTTAAAACACTGCAGATCGTAGCCACGTCCTGTAAGCTGGGCGTATCCTTTATGATGCACTGGCCGTTGCATAAAAGACTTGCCGCTAGAATTGGAAGGGCTGCATTTTTACTGCCGCTGATCTTTACCGACCCTCTTAAGCTTTTTCCACCGGAGATTACAAACCTTTCCACATTATGTCACCCCCCCCCACCTGGTCCTCGCCTAAAACCTTCACCTCAAGAGTCAGTTCTATTGCAAAACGTTGAACAACCAGTTCCTTAACTTTTTCGATCAAATCCAGAACCTCTCGTGCGGTAGCCTTACCAAGGTTAACGATGAAATTGGAATGTACTGTGGAAACCATCGCGTCCCCGACACGCAATCCCTTTCCGCCCGCCTGATCAATAAGAAGGCCTGCGTAACTGCCCGGCGGATTCTTGAAAACGCTGCCTGCGGACGCGGAAGTGATCGGTTGAGTATTCTTACGCCTTTCCAGTATTTCTTTGATCCTCTTCTCAATATCCTTTTTTTCTCTGTTTATGCCAAGGCAGCAGGCTTCAAGAACGATCAGGGAGGCGCCCTGCAAATTGCTCATCCGGTAGCCGAAACCAAACTCCTCAGAAGTCCTCCTGAATGTCTTGCCGGACTGATCCATAAGCAATGCATATTCCAGCACATCACAGATAGCGGCGCCGTTAACTCCGGCGTTCATTACAACCGCTCCGCCCACTGTTCCCGGAATACCCGCTAAAAATTCAAATCCGCCAATGCCTTTGCTTAACGCCGCATTTACAAGGCTAACGAGTTTTGCGCCGCCCCCGGCTGTTATTTTATTGTTTTCTACTGTAACCTTTGAAAACCTAGCGCCAATTTTAAGAACAACTCCGCGAATACCTCCGTCACAGACTAAAATATTCGAACCGTTACCGATTACTGTCAAAGGCAGGTTATGCTTTTGAACCAGATCCAATGTCACACGGAGGCTTTCCATACTGTCAGGTTCAACCAGAACGTCTGCAGGACCGCCTATTCTCCAGGTGGTATGAAGTTTCATCGGCTCGTCAAGCCACACCTGACCCGGCAGCGAATCATGGATGAACTGGTAAATTGGCTGACCATCCACTGCTCTAATTCCCCTTTAATCTGTTTGCAAGTTCAATCCCGGCGTTATATATGTCCCCCGCTCCAAGAGTCATCACCAAATCACCCGGCTGTACAATTTCCAGCAGGTAATTCACGACGTCCATCAAAGCTGGGCAGTAGATTACCTGCTTCCCCGTATTCTTTTCAACGGCTTCGATAATTAAGCCGGCTGTAACACCGGGAAGCTTCTTTTCCCCGGCGCCGTATATTTCACTTATTAAAACAAGATCAGCGTCTCCAAATACTTCCCCAAAACGCTCTTTTAGAAGGGCGGTCCGCGTATAACGGTGAGGCTGGAACACTGCAATCAACCGCTGCCCGTGAACCTGCCGGGCAGCCTTCAAGGTTGCGGCGATTTCGGTTGGGTGATGGGCATAATCGTCGATTATTTTAACGCCCTTTGCGTCGCCAATCACTTCAAAACGCCTGCCCACGCCCCCAAATGAACGCAATGCGTCTGCAATCCCCTCAAAATCCAGGCCCAGCCAACAGCCCAACGCAACAACAGCTAGAGCGTTGAAGAGGTTGTGTTTCCCGGGCAAAGAAAGTTCCAGGCGCCCCAAATACTCCTCGCGGCAGTATACTTCGGCGCTGGAACTTTGCGCGTTTAAAGAAACGTCCCTCAAGGTATAATCGGCCTTGCCGTCAAAGCCATAGGTAACCAGGGGAGTCTTCAGACTTCCGATTATTTCAGATATATAAGGGTCATCAAGGCATACAACGGCGATACCCTGTTCAGGAATCTTGTTCAGGAAAGTGCTGAAGGCAGCCTTCATGCTGTCTATGGAACCGTAGTAATTCAGGTGATCATCCTCGATATTGGTAACAATAACGGCAAGCGGATCAAGTTTTAAAAAAGAACCGTCACTTTCATCGCTTTCGGCCACAAGGTATTCGCCCGATCCCAGTTTTGCATTGGCGCCCAAATCGTTTAATTCTCCCCCGACAACTATCGTCGGATTCAGGCCGTTGTTTTCCAGGACCATTGCCAGCATTGAGCTCGTGGTGGTTTTTCCGTGAGCGCCGGCAACCGCCAGGCCTTTCTTCCTGCACATAAGCCAGGCAAGCAGGTCCGCCCGGTGGATAACCGGCACACCCCTTTTACCTGCTTCAAGCAATTCCGGATTTTCCTCATTAATAGCAGAAGAGATGACAACCAGTCCGGTGTCTTTGATGTTTTCTTTGCGGTGGCCGATATAGCATGTTCCACCCAATGCTTCGATCCTTTGTGTAACTGCGGTACTGGCAAGATCCGAGCCGGTTACCTGGTATCCCATTTCAAGCAGGATTTTGGCCAACCCGCTCATACCAGTACCTCCAATACCTATAAAATGTACCTGTCTTGGCAAAAATTCTTGCAACGGCTATCAACTCCTTCATCTAAACCAAGACACCTTTATTTTATGCCGCTTTGTAAAAAGGTGTTCTATTGTATCTGCCCGGGCATGTCCAATTAAAATGGATGGCGCTTAAATAATAAAAGCTATGCATTCCAGTATTTTTTCAAGCGCCTCAGGATGGCCGAGTCTTTTGCTGGCCAGTGACATTTCCTCTAACTGTACGGAATCGGCAAGTAAACTATCAATTTGTTCCGCTAATATTTTACCTGTCAGATAGCTGTCCTTGATCACTATCGCGGCGCCGGATTTCTCTAAAGAAAGGGCGTTTAATTCCTGATGGTTGCCGCTGGCGTACGGGTAAGGAATTAAAACCGCCGGTTTCCCGACTGCTGTGATTTCGGCAAGCGTTGCCGCCCCAGCCCTGCAAACAATCAAATCAGCCGCCGCCAGCGCAAGGTGCATCTCATGAAGGTAAGGTTTAACAGTATTATTACCATAATCCGGATCGACAAAACACTGCTTTAAGCCGAGTATGAAATCGTCATATTGCGCAGGTCCGGTAATATGTAAAAAATGCAGATCGGACTTATCCCTGAAATATTTAATCACTTCAGGCATTGCTTTATTAATACTTTTCGCTCCCTGACTGCCCCCGAAAGACAGGACCAGGGAGCCGTTATGAGGTAAATTTAACTTCCCGCGCGCTTTTTGCTTTTCACAATCACCAAATTCAGCGCGTACAGGCAAGCCGGTCAGGATGACTTTTACATGTTTCGGAAGACGGCCGGCTGTTTCCGGAAACGTTATTGCAACCGTTTTTACAACATAGGACAGAAGACGGTTGGTTATTCCGGGCAAAGCGTTCTGTTCATGAATTAAGGTAGGTATGCCGCATATGGCCGCAGCCAGAACAACTGGACCGCAAACATAACCTCCGGTACCAATCACTGCCTTGGGCTTAAAATCGGCTAGAATACGCAGCGCCTTGGCAAAACCCAGCGACGCCCGCCAGACAGTAAAAACGTTATCCAGTGTCAGCCGGCGTTTAAAACCGGTTATCCGGATAGGCTCAAAGCTTAATCCGGCGCCTGGGGCTAAGTCCGCTTCCAGGCCCTTAGAGCTGCCTATATATAATATTTCCGCTCCGGGATACTTTTCTTTTAGGCCGCCGGCAATGGCCAGGGCGGGATAAACGTGTCCCCCCGTGCCGCCCCCGGTTATAACAAAACGCATCAACCATCCCTGCTTTTCATACTTTGAAACAATTAAAGTCAGTCAACTGCCGGACTAGTTCTATCATTTGTTAACGCTAAAACGTGATATATTCAACAGGATTCCCATTGAGGCCAGTGAAAAAACCAGTGAACTGCCCCCAAAGCTTATAAAAGGCAGGGTTATACCGGTAATCGGCAAAGAACTGGTAACAACCCCGATATTGATTATAACCTGTACGGCAATACCGGAAATGATACCCGTGGCCAATAATGCGCCGAATGAGTCCGGAGCTGTTACGGCTGCCCTGAAACCTCTCCAGATAAGAATGATGAACAAAAGAATGACTAAACCCGCTCCGATAAATCCAAGCTCCTCACCGATAATTGCGAAGATAAAATCTGTATGCCTCTCGGGTACCCAGAGATACTTGGCGTGGCCTCTGCCCAAACCGGTACCCAAAAGGCCTCCCGAACCGAGTGACATAAGTGAATTCAAAATGTGCCACCCCGTTCCCTGCGGATCTTTTTCAGGATCTAAAAATGCCAAAAAACGTTTCAGGCGGTAAGGTTCCTTCCAGATGGCGCCTCCCAGCGCCACTGCTCCAAAAAGCCCTATAACAGCCAGGTCTTTCATTCTTGCGCCGGCGGCAAAAAGCATAATAAAAATTGTGCCGACAACAGTTACCGCTGTGCCAAGATCAGGTTCCAAAAGAATCAGGCCGCCTGACAAAGCCGCCAGAAGCAAAAAGGGCAGGATTCCAATAAAGGAATTTTTAACTCTTTCAAGCTGCCTGGATAAACCGAAAGCAGTAAAAACCACCAGGCAGAGCTTGACAAACTCTGCAGGCTGAAAGCTAAGCGGGCCCAGGTTCAACCACCTTTGAGCCCCTTGTCTGACAACGCCGACATGAGGAATCAGCACAACTGCCAGAAGCGCAAGGCCTGCGATAAGCAGCAGGCTGGCCCATCGTTTTAGGCGCCAGTAATCGTAGTTCATAAAAGCAAACATAGCCGCAAGGCCGATTATTGCCCAGATGAGCTGCTTTCTAAAAAAGTAAAAGGTATCGTTAAACGGAGGAAGTGTCGCATACCACAGACTTGAGCTGAAAACCATTACAATACCAAGACCGAGCAGGATTAAAAGAACTAAAAGAAGGATAAAATCAGGTGATCTTCTGGTCCTCATTATTGCGGCGTACCTCCTTTAACTCCATTACAGCCTGCTTGAATAAGTCGCCCCGTTCCTCATAGTTTCTAAACATATCCCAACTGGCGCAAGCAGGAGACAGTAAAACAACATCTCCCCGGCGGGCTATCCGGCTGGCTGTCCTTACCGCCTCCGGAAGGGTTCCGGCCAGATATACTTCCGGCCCTCCCCGATTCTCCACCGCCTTCTTAATATCACCGGCGCTTTCTCCGATCAAAACTACTGCCCTTGCCTTTTCCTTGATCAGGACGGACAGTTCGTTAAAGCTGTTGCCTTTATTTCTTCCGCCGGCTATCAGTACGATTGGTTTGCTATAGGATTGGAGCGCTTTCATAGTCGCATCAGGATTTGTGCCTTTGGAATCATTGATATAAGAGATACCGTCAATTTCCGCTGCAAACTCCAGCCTGTGGGCTGCTCCTTTAAATTCACTGAGAACCCGGGCCAGTACATCTACGGTGATCCCGCGTGCCCAGCAGCAAGCGGCGGCAGCCATAGCGTTCTCCAAATTATGCGGCCCGGGAATTACTAACTCACTTACCGGCAAAACAGGGTGGGATTTTTCAGCCCACCGGATGACGATCCAATTATCCTGGACAAATACCCCCCTTGTTAACTTATGAAGACGGCTGAAAAATATTACTGACCCGGGACAAATGGAAGCAAGATTCTTTGTCAGCGGGTCATCAAAATTTAAAACAGTGTAATCTTGTGCGGTCTGGTTGCCAAAAATTTTTGTTTTGGCTGCCGTATAGCCTTCCATATCAACATGGCGGTCAAAATGATCCGGCGTAATGTTTAAAATAGCCCCCACCTGAGGTTTAAAGGAAACTGTTGTCTCCAATTGAAAACTGCTTACCTCGGCTACGATAACATCACCGGCAGAATATTTCTCAACTTCACCAATCAGGGGCAGCCCTATATTGCCCGCAACGAGTGTGCGGTATCCCGCTGCTTTGAAAATTTCCCCTGTTAAAGTAGTTGTTGTTGTTTTTCCGTTTGTGCCTGTAATTGCAATTATGGGTGAACCGGCGAATTGATAGGCCAGCTCCAGTTCACCAATCACAGGTATTCCGAGTTCTTCTGCCTTAGCTATGGGCAAAATCTTCAGGGGGACACCCGGACTTGGCACAACCATCCCATAGCTTCCCGGATCGATGGACGGATAAGACCCAAGCGTTAATTTAATCCCCTCGTTAAGAGAAGCTTCCAGGCCTGCTTCGAATTCCTGTCGGCTTTTTATATCAGCAAGCTCAACTTGCGCCACTTTTTGGGACAGAAAATTGCTTGCTGCTATACCGCTTCTGCCTGCTCCGATGACGAGTATTTTTTGACCTTCTAATCGCAAATTAAAAACCTTCCTTTTAAAACTATCCTATTAGCTTGTAAAAACCCGCCAGGCCGGCTGCAATAAAGACAAGAGTCGCCAGCCAGAAAGTAAGCACAACTTTTCTTTCGCTCCAGTTGCAAAGTTCAAAATGGTGGTGCAGGGGACTCATCCGAAAAATCCTTCTGCCGAACAATTGAAAAGATATTACTTGTAAAATAACCGATAGGGTTTCCAATACAAAAACACCGCCGATAATCAATAAAAAAAATTCGCTCCTTGTTGCAATGGCTGCCGCTCCCAGGCAGGCTCCCAGGGCAAGTGAACCGGTATCACCCATAAAAACCGAGGCTGGATGCCGGTTGAAAAATAAAAAGCCCAGGCAGCCTCCTGCTACAGCAGCCATGATTACGGCAACCCCGTGTTTGCCCAGATCCTGTGAAACAAACATGTAGGCTAAAGAGACCAGCACAGTAGCGCCGGCTGCCAGACCGTCCAGACCGTCGGTAAGGTTGACCGCATTGGCTGTACCAATAATAACAATAACACCTATGATATAAAATAAAATAACTCCCGGCTCCCAGCTTAAACCACCGGGTATAAAAAAACCTGAGAACGGTACAATAAAATCCGTGCCTCGTCCAAGCGCCGAAATACAAAGAGAGCAAAACAGGAAACTGAATAATACTTGTCCCAATAGTTTTTCTCTGGCCCTTAAACCCAGCGGCCTTTTCATATATACTTTAATAAAATCGTCTAAAAATCCGATTAGACCGAAGGCTAGGGAAATACCTAGAACCATCAAGCCTTCAGTGGACCGGCCAGCCAATAAAAGCCCGGAAACCGTTATCCCCGCCAGGAAGATTATCCCCCCCATAGTGGGAGTGCCGCTTTTTTGCAGATGACGGGCCGGGCCGTCGCTGCGTACATTTTGGCCGAGCTTTAATTTGCGCAGCAGGGGGATAACCAGCGGACCAAGCAGAATGGCAACAACTAACGAGATTAAGAATGAATTTAAATTTATAATCCAGCCTGAATCCATCATTTTATTCCTGATTCTAAAATATTTAATGGTCCGCAGATAATGCCTGGATAATTTCTTCCATACGCATCCCCCGGGAACCTTTTACAAGAACTACATCACCGGCTAAAAGGAGTTGTTCAAGCTTTCTATATCCTTCAGCGTTTGAATCACAAATAAAAATACGGCTGCCGGGCATACCGCTTTTTTCTGCCCCAAGAGCCATTTGACGGGCAAGCTGCCCAACAGTAATCAGGTAGTCCACGCCTGTTGAAGCTATGCTTTCCCCTAACTGATCATGAAAAAGATCAGCTTTTTCCCCCAGTTCGAGCATGTCGCCAAGAACAGCAATTCTGCGTTTATCATCCGCAATTTCTGCCAGTACCTCCAGCGCCGCTCTTACCGACGAAGGGTTGGCATTATATGTGTCGTTAATAATCGTGACACCCTTTAGATCAATCATTTCCAAACGCGAGCCGCTTAAGGCGATACGGGCCAAACCCTGTACAATCTCGTCCGTGGTGAAGCCCAGTTCCAAGGCAGTCCCGATAACTGAAAGGGCATTTAAAACGTTGTGCAGACCCGGCAAAGGCAGAAATACGTTAAAACTGCGGCCTTCCGTCTCAACGGTAAAAGCGCTTCCCTCTCCGGATATCCTGATATCACGGGCATATATATCCAAATTGGAAGAAGTGCCGAAAAAGATTACTTTGCCGCGGCAGCGCGCAGCCTGCTTGTAAATATGGGGGCTCTGCGCATTCAAGACTGCAAATCCGTTGGCAGGTATATTTTCAAGCAGTTCCCCTTTTGCCTGGGCAATCTTTTCTACAGAACCCAGAAGTTCAAGATGAGCTTCGCCTATATTGGTAATTATTGCCGCATTCGGCAGCGCAAGGCGGCATAAAAAATCAATCTCACCAAGCCCCCGCATGGCCATTTCAGTTACAAGAGCCTCGTGAGATTCATCAAGTTTTAGTAATGTTAACGGTAAACCTATTTCATTGTTCTGATTGCCGGTCGTTTTTAATGTATTGAATTTCACAGAAAGGATCCCCGCCATAAGGTCCTTGGTAGTCGTCTTGCCGGAACTTCCGGTAACAGCTACTACAGGTATGTTAAAAGCGCTCCGGTTATATCGGGCAAGGTTTTGAAGGGCAGCAAGGGTATCCGGTACCAGAAAAACATCAACACCGGGGGGAAGATCGGGAACCATCCTTTCCAGAACCAGCCCGGATGCTCCCGAAAGCACGGCCTGATCAGCAAAATCATGCGCATCATAGTTCTTGCCGCGAACCGCAAAAAACAATTGTCCGTTTTTGATTCGCCTGGAATCTATTGAAATCCCACTATAGCAGTTTTCGGGGTTGCCCTGTAAAAAGTCCGCCCCAGTAGCCCGGCTGATTTCAGCAGCTTTGATTTTTTTCAAGAACCTTGATTACCTCCTCACGGTCATCAAAGGGAAATTTCCGGTTGCCGATAATCTGATAATTTTCATGGCCTTTCCCCGCAATAACAACCACATCGCCTGCGGATGCCCGGCCCAGCGCATAGGCTATTGCCTTCCTCCGATCAGGTATGGTTGCATAATCTGCTCCGCTGATTCCGTTCATGCCCGCCTGGACATCAGCGATTATATTCAGGGGATCTTCAGTACGCGGGTTGTCAGAAGTAACAACCGCAAGATCGCAGAGACGGGCGGCTATTTCGCCCATCAACGGCCTTTTGCCCCGGTCGCGGTCACCTCCGCAGCCAAATACAGAAATAAGTTTCCCTGAAGTAATTTCCCTGGCCGTTTTAAGAACTTTCTCAAGGCCGTCAGGCGTGTGCGCATAATCTACTATAACCGTATAGTCCTGGCCCCTGTCAACCTTCTCAAATCGCCCCCGGACTCCGGAAACAGACTGCAGGGATTCAATCATCGCTTCCAGCGGCAGTCCGTCCGCTCCTCCCGCCGCAAGAGCGGCAAGGGCGTTGTAAACATTGAACAGACCCGTTATTTTTAAGGATACCTTTGATACGCCCCAGGGTGTAACAACTAAAAATGATACCCCCTTTGATGTTACTTCTATACCGGTAGCCCTAACCATTGCTTTTTCCCCAAGGCCATAGGTGATTACGTCTACCTTGCTGGCAGCTAAAATTTCCCCGGCCCCCGGATCATCACAATTAACTATGGCATACCTTTGTTCGCTTTTATCCTCCGAGTTGAGCATTTTAAAGAGAATTGCCTTTGTCCGCAGGTAATCGTCCATATCCTGGTGAAAATCCAGGTGGTCCTGGCTTATATTTGTAAACAGGGCAGTTTTAAACCGGCACCCCACAACCCTTCTCAAGGCAAGGGCATGGGAACTGACTTCCATAAACGCAGTTTTAACTCCTTGTTCAACCATCCTGGAAAAGAGCTGCTGCAGATCAAGCGACTCGGGTGTAGTTTTGTCCACCGGCAGTTCCAAATCACCAACCCAGTTTGAAATAGTGCCGATGATCCCTGTTTTATCCCCTGCAGACCTGTAGATAGCCGCCAGAAGGTGGGTGGTAGTGGTTTTACCGTTAGTTCCGGTAACTCCGATTAGTTTCAGTTTGTGTGTCGGATTCCCGTAAAATTTTGCTGAAAGCAGAGCCAGGGCGCTGCGTGTATCCGGAACCCGGACCCAGGCTATGTTTTCGGGAATGTTCACGGGCTTTTGGATTACAACGGCACAGGCTCCGTTCTTGATAGCTTTCTCGATAAACAAATGCCCGTCTGTTTTAAAACCTTCAATGGCAAAAAATAAAAAACCCTGCCCAACTGACCGGGAATCGTAGGCCATACCCCAAATCGGAACTTGTAAGTTTTTTGAACTGGCCAGGATCTTCTGATTTCCTATTAATTCATTGAACAACAAAGGTGAAATCTCCTGTTTCTTCTCGGTTTATCCTATCATCAGCTCTAGTACAATTCAATAACCTTTATTTGCCATTGGTATTATTGACAGAATAAGGATATTAATATCACTTGCTCTTTAAGGCCTTTCAATAAATGTATTACCGCCTATACTTTCAGATGCGGCAGGCGCTTCTTCAGGCTGTTCCTCAAAGGTTATCAAGCCCGGAGGCGCAAAATTAACCCTCACCGTAGAACCCCGCTTCACTTTTTTCCCCGGCAGTTGTTCTTGCGATTCAACAATTCCCGTACCTTTAAATTCCAGGTTTAAATCAAGGTTTCTAAGCAGTTCCGCAACTTCACCCATAGTCAAGCCTTTTAAGTTGGGCATGGTTACATAACCGGCGCCGCCGCTTTCCTCCAGGGGTTTTAAGTTTAAGACGACCTTGACGCCGTTATAAACCTCCACACCCGGAGCAGGCATCTGCCCGTAAATGATATTTCCCCGGCCGTTCAACTGGTAAGTAAGACCGCTGCCGGAAAGCATCTTTATACCTTCGTTAACGGGATAATTGATTACATTGGGCGCCTTGACCTTAATGCGCGGTTCCTCATAAATAAAGGGATTGGGCGGCTTCTTGATATCGGGCGTTTCAGGGACACGTAAATAGTGCAAAGAATCGCGTACTACAGCTTGAAAAACAGGAGCGGCTACTTGGGAGCCGTAATAAATACCTCCCTGCGGTTCGGCAACCATCACCAAACAAGCCAGACGGGGCTTGTCGGAAGGAGCAAATCCTGCAAAAGAAGACACATACCTGCCTGAAACATAACCGCCGTTTTCACCTACTACCTGAGCCGTGCCTGTTTTGCCGGCAACCCGGTAACCGTCAATGAAGGCATTTTTTCCGGTGCCTTTTGTGACGACGTGCTCTAAAAGCTCACGTACCTGACGGGCCTCCTCCTCCGTAACAACACGTCTGATCACTTCCGGCTTGAAGCCTTTAGCAAGATTCCCGGAACTATTCCGGATTTCCCTGACTACCTGCGGACGCAACAGGGCGCCGCCATTTGCTATGGCCGCTACAGCGGAGACAAGCTGAATGGGTGTTACCGCAATTGACTGCCCAATTGCCATAGTCGCGACATTCAAATTTGTAGCATCCTTTTCAGGAATTAACAGACCTGTTTCTTCTCCCGGCAGATTGATGCCGGTAGGTTCTCCAAAACCAAAGTCATTAATATACTTGTAAAAATTTTTGACACCCAGGCGCAGTCCGAGTTCAACAAATCCGACATTACAGGAATTTGCAGCCACTTCCTCAAATGTCTGGCTGCCGTGCCCGCCGTCGAGCCAGCAATTGATTATCCGGTCGGCAACCCTTACATAGCCGGGACAGAAGAAAGGATCGGTGCGCTTAACAACTTCAGCGCCGAATCCAGCCGCCATTGTAACGATCTTAAAAGTTGAACCGGGTTCATAATTATACCAAATAGCAGGGTTTCTGTCCCAAATATAGGCTGGTGTTATTTCCCATTTATTTGAATTGAATGTAGGCCGGTTGCCAATGGCCAAAATTTCACCCGTCCCGGGATCCATTACAACTATTACCGCCAGTTTCGGTTGGTATCTCAGAACAATTTTATCAAGTTCACGCTCTACGAACTGCTGGATTGTTTCATCGATGGTCAGGACCAGGCTGGAGCCCTGTTTGGGCGGCAGGTACTTGTGCAAGGGTTCCGGTACATCCTGACCGATGGCATCCTGTTCGACAATTATGCGTCCGGTGGTACCTTTTAATTGGTCATCATAGCTTTTCTCAATTCCGGTCAGGCCCTGGTTGTCAATACCGGTAAAACCCAAAAGATGCGGCGCAATAGTCTGCAGTGGATAGAAACGCTTACTCTCCTCCAGTAAAAAAACACCACTTAGATTCAAACTTTTTATTTTTTGCGCTGTCTTCAAGTCAAGTTTGCGCCCAAGCCATTCAAAACAGGAAGGACGGGTAAGCACACGGTAAAGAAACGGAACGTCTTCTTTCAGAACAGGGGAAAGTGTTTCAGCAGTTTTCTGAGGTTCCCTGATCAAACTGGGGATAGCATAGACAGAATCGACACTTACGCTGCTGACCAATATTCTGCCGTTGCGGTCATATATATTGCCCCGCTTGGCCTCAACGGGAATATCCCGCATGCGGACCTCAAGGGCTTTGTTCTCCAGGTCTTTGCCCCAGACAAATTGAATCCAGGATAAACGACCGACCAGGCAGAACAGAGCCAAACCCGATAAGAGCAGGACAATAGTCAGCCTTTTACGGATAAGCACAGTATTTGGCGCCATCAGGACCTCCGGTTTTAGTGGTCAGGCGCCGCTTCCATATGAAACCGTCAGCTTGAATCAGGTTTCTTAAACCGGTTATGACGCCTGGCGTCTAAGATTTGTGTCAGACTTATTAGCCACCAAATTTACCAGTGCCTGAATCACCCAATTATTATTTATATCCGCTGCGTCAGCCAGGGATTTCTTTTCCGCCGGAGGAGACGTTTCGTTTGTAAGTGTTGCCTTTTCAGCCGGTTCTGTCTGGATAATTACCAATTTATTCAAATCCGGCCTGACCATGCCCAGCTTTGTAGTAGCTACCATTTCGATCTTGTCTAAAGATGAAAACCGCTCCAGTTCTTCAGATAAATCTTTTACCTGCATATCCAGGCTGGCTGTCTGCATCCGGAGCTTGTATATCTGGTAGCCTGTATTCACCATCTGAGCATATAGAAAAACAACAAATATTCCTGCTATGAAAACCGATAATACGAGACCGACGATAACCAGTTTCTGTCTTCTTGACAGAAACTCATTCCGGCTTTGCCGGGCGGGCTTATTTAGTCTTTCGGGCAAACTGGTATATTTGGATTGTTCTTGTACCGCTACCAATCTATTCATCTTCCTTTTGCTTTAGAACTTACACAATCTTTTCCGCCACCCGCAGCTTCGCGCTACGCGAACGCGGATTTTGCTCGAGTTCAACATTTGTTGGCGTGATGGGTGAAGGCCTTATAATTCGCAGGCAGGCCTTTTTTTCACAAATGCAGTAGGGAAAATCAGGCGGGCAGGTACAGGCTGATGATATTTCCTTGAATGTCTCTTTGACAATGCGATCTTCCAGGGAATGAAAGGAAATAACGCAAATACGTCCCCCGGTTTTCAAGAAAGGAACTGCCTCCCGTAAAGACTTGCCCAGTTTGTCCAGTTCCTGGTTGACAGCAATACGCAGGGCCTGAAAAGTGCGTTTTGCCGGGTGCGGGCCGCGGCGGCGGCTGCGTGCCGGAATTGCTTTTTTGATAATATTGACCAGTTCTCCGGTGGTCTGTATTGTCTTATATTTTCGCTCCTGAACTATAAACGCAGCAATTCTTTTGGCCCAGGATTCCTCACCATATCGCCGGATCAGATCTGCCAACTCGGTTTCCGAAAGTTCATTCACCAGTTCTCCGGCACTGATAGAATCCCCGGGATCCATACGCATATCCAGAGGGCCGTCAAACTGGTAACTGAAACCGCGTTCCGGGTTGTCCAGTTGGGCTAAACTTACTCCCAGGTCGAACAGGATACCATCTACAGAAGTAATTCCGAGCTGATTGAGCACCTGCGGCAAAAAAACAAAATCACTCTTTACCAACGTTATCCTGTCTTGATATTCTTCAAGGCATTGTCTTGCATAATCAAGCGCAAAGGGGTCCCTGTCCAATCCTGTCAAATGGCCGTCAGGGGAGGTGAGTTCCAGAATTTTGCGGCTGTGCCCCCCGCCGCCGACCGTACAATCCACATAAGAACCGCCGGCTTTTAACATCAATGAAGAGATAACTTCTTCTATCATTACCGGCGTGTGGAATAACTTTTTTTGATCACCTTCTTTATCAGGATCTGCCATCTGATTTACCGCTCACCACATCTGTCAGACAACAATACCAAAACCCCCGATTTTCTCAGCTATTTGTTCAACCAAATCAGCATTTCCGCTGTTATATTTTTCCCAATTATCTCTTGACCAGATTTCAACCCGTGAGGATACTCCAATAATAACGGCTTCTTTCTCTAGAGCCGCATGTTTTCTGAGATTATTAGGAACTAATATTCTTCCCTGTCTGTCAACTAAACATTCACTGGCGCCACCAAAGAAAAAACGAACAAAGGCCCGGACATCCGCACTGGTAAAGGGCATGAGACGCATTTTCTCTTCAAGTATTGTCCACTCCTGGGGGGGGTAGGCAAATAAACAACTATCCAGGCCTTTGGTTAAAACAAACTTAATACCCAGGCTGTCGCGAAAGCGGGCAGGGATAAAAAGCCTCCCCTTATCGTCTATGGTATGCTGGTATTCACCCATAAACATATTCCGCTAACCCACTTTCCACCACTCTACACCACTCTAATTTCTAGATCAATCAAAAAACTCCTGCTTTTTTAATTAAATTTTTTTAAAAAAAAAGCCGCCTGTGCCGGCGGCTATGACGATAATTAATTATTAAATCTCATCATGTGGTATGTTTTCCTTGAAAGAATAAGGTCGTATGATCCTGCCAGGTTATCCGGTGAGGTTGCCAGAGCAAAATCCTCTACC
Source organism: Desulfotomaculum sp. (assembly GCA_003513005.1). Taxonomy (NCBI): domain Bacteria; kingdom Bacillati; phylum Bacillota; class Clostridia; order Eubacteriales; family Desulfotomaculaceae; genus Desulfotomaculum; species Desulfotomaculum sp. The sequence goes on along the minus strand of DOTD01000087.1, from coordinate 57,170 downwards.
GTATGGGAACCCCAAATTCCTTCAATTCGAAGACCTTTTTCCCTAATTACATCCAGATGCCAGGCACGGCCGAGAATGGTAACCTGATGGCCGGCCTTTCTTAAAAAACCGCCGAAAACAGACCCTAACGCGCCCGCTCCGGCTATAAGAATACGCATTAGGAACCCACCTGTCTGCCGATCACTTTAGCCCGTGCGTAAGTCCTGTACACCTTACTGACTTCTACGGGTACTGTTTTGCCGATCATCGAACCGGCTCCCTCGATATCAAGCACGAAGCCGTTTACCCGGGCAATTCCGTCATTCGCGTTGGAAACATGCGCTTCCTCGACTTTTACCTCGAGCATCTGTCCGGATCTGACCGGCAGTATTTGGGCCTTGGCTTCCGCCTGATCGTGCAGCGGCCTCATGATTACCGACTCTATATGCTGGGCTTGCGAACCGCGTATGTACATATTCTTACCCGTCTTTTGCTCAAGCTCACGCAGGTTTACGCCCCCGGCGCCGATCAGGCGGGCTGCGACCAGGGGATGCGCTTCCACAAGGATTGTATCCACACCGGTCTGCCGGGCCAATTCAAAAATGTGATTTTTAAAATGTATTCCTACTGTTTCTTCAGAGAGTACCTTGCCCCGTCCTTCACAGTACGGACAAGATTTTTGCAGTATCTCGGAAAGACTTGGACGCGTCTTCTTCCTTGTCATCTCTACGAGGCCTAACTGGGTGATACCAAGGATATTTGTTTTAGTTTTATCTTTTTTAATTTCATCTTCAAGAACCTGCAATACTTTTCTCCGGTGTTCATCCTTTTGCATATCTATAAAATCAACGATAATGATCCCGCCTATGTTGCGCAGTCGCAGGTGCCGGGCAATTTCGACAGCTGCGTCGAGGTTGGTTTTTAAAACAGTGTCTTCCAGATCGACCGAACCTACAAATTTGCCCGTATTGACATCGATTACAGTTAAAGCTTCCACCTGGTCGATGACTATGTAACCCCCACATTTAAGCCAGACCTTTCTTTTAAGGGCTTTTTCAAGCTCCTGCTCGAGATCGTAATCACGAAAGATATTATCGCGAAGTTCGAGCAGCACCTTGTGTTTCAAGTGCGGTCCGGTTATATCCAGAAGATCCATGATCTTTTCATATTCCAACCGTGAATCTACCAGCAGCCGGTCAACATCCTCACTGAACAAATCTCTTAAAATTCTATGGCTTAGCTCCAAATCGCGGTGAACCAGGACAGGGGCCGGGCCGCGTGCTATCCGGGAATTTATTTTTTGCCAGAGTTGAAGCAGCATGTTCACATCGCCGCGCAGTTCAGCTTCATCAACACCTTCAGCTACAGTGCGCACGATCAAGCCCATATTTTCGGGTTTGATGCGGGAAGCTAATTCTTTTAGCCTGTCTCTTTCTTTGTCGGAATCAATCCTTCGGGAAATCCCTATATAATCGGTTGTCGGCATCAGGACCAGGTACCTGCCGGGCAGGGTAATATGTGTGGTAACTCTGGCTCCCTTGCTTCCCAGAGGAGCCTTAATAATTTGAACAACTACTTCCTGGCCTCTTTTCAAGACCGAAGAAATATTGTTGGATATAGCATCGGCCGAGTGCCCGTTAGTACGGGGAGGCAGGGCATCCTCTATATACAAGAAGGCATTTTTTTCCAATCCGATGTCAACAAAAGCAGCCTGCATTCCCGGCAGGACATTTTCTACCCGCCCTTTAAAAATGTTGCCGACCAATCTTTGATTAAAAGATCTCTCTATATACATTTCAACCAATACGCGGTCTTCCAAAACTGCCACTCTTGTTTCTTCTTCCCCGGCATTGATTACTATTTCTTTAAACATTTTTTCACCTCTTCAAATACATCCCCTCATGTTTAACGAAGGAATACCCCGGTACGTACTATGTCAATCTCCACAGGCCTTACTGCCAAGGAATTGTGCTCCAAAAAAGCATCCAGCGTCTCCCCCGGACGCACACTTCCGTTGCTGCCTGTTTTTAATTTCATCTGCAATATTAAAGTATTATCCTTGATAAAACCCCCCAAATCGTATATACCCGGACGGATGTCAATACTTTTTACACGCCCCTTTTTAGCCTTTCTTCCGACAATAATCTCGGGCTGCTTAAGAAAAGAATCAATATACCCTTCCAGGGCGCCGGCGCTTAATTGTTCTTCAAGCCCTACTTTTACTTTGTATTCCGCCCATTCCACGACAGACATCAGAGCCGGGGAATCATCGGGCGCCTGCCAGATCCCTTTCAGACAAATGCCTTCCGAAAGGACACTTCCTATGGAAGCATACAGTTCTTCAGGGGGAACTTCATTTTTAAGAAGAATATCCAGGTACTCACTTTCACCCCCTATACCAACCTGTAAAGGCGCTGCAAAACTAAAAATTAAATGGGGGTTAAAACCCATTGAAAAAGCCGCCGGAATATCAGCCCTCCTGATTACACGTTCAAATGTCCGCACAAGATCAAGATGTGATATAAAACGGGCAGGACCATCCTTGCTATACAACATCCTGTATCTCGGCAATCTTTCTACCCCCATACAATTCAGGTTCCGTAAGAAATTCTGCGCATAAACCACAACCGGGGCAATTTCCCGCCCGGCAGTCAGGAGTAACTTCTGCAGACATAGCTCTTTGATGTTCCCTGATCAGATATTTTTTGCTTACTCCTGTATGAATGTGGTCCCAGGGCAACAAATCTTCATAAGCGTATTTTTTATAGGCGTAAGATTCGGGTTCTATGCCTGTCAATTCAAACGCCTTTTGCCAGAGATGATTATTAAAACACTCAGACCATCCGTCAAAACGGCAGCCCAGGGACCAGGCCTTTTCAAGCGCTTTGCCCAGGCGCCTGTCTCCCCGGGCAACTACCGCCTCAATAAAACTTACCCTGGGGTCGTGCCAGTGAAAAACCAGCGATTTCTCTTTAAGCGATTTTTTGAGCGTTTTTTGCATATCAATTAAATAATCCTGCGCTGCCTGCGGCTCCCACTGAAAAGGGGTATGCGCTTTGGGAACAAATGAGGAAACGCTGACCGTAACCTTTGCTCTGCCGGGAGAGACTCCCATACTGAGCCCCTTTTCCAACACCCGGCGTGACAGAAGAGTTATTCCCTCTATGTCCTCCATTTTTTCTGTTGGCAGGCCGATCATAAAATAAAGTTTCAAAGCAGACCAGCCGGCGTCAAAAGCAGCGGAAACCGCAGTCAATAAATCTTCTTCAGTAACTCCTTTATTGATTGTATCTCTCAAACGCTGTGTCCCGGCCTCCGGGGCAAATGTCAATCCCGCCCGGCGCGTTCGTTGAATTTCCTTGGCGAGCTCAATGGAAAAAGCGTCAACGCGCAGGGAAGGTAAAGATATGCTTGTTTTCCTACCCTGCAGTTCGTCAAGAAGCTGACGCACAACGTCGGTAATACATGAATAATCGGATGCGCTTAAGGAAGTCAGGGAAATTTCTCCATAACCCGTGTTGGCAACTAATTTTCTGGCTTGTGAAACTAGTGTTACAGGGGATTTTTCCCGCACCGGACGGTAAATCATGCCGGCCTGGCAAAAACGGCAGCCCCTTGTGCAGCCTCTTGCAATTTCAAGCATTATCCTGTCGTGTATTATTTCCGTCGTAGGCACGATTGGTCTGTCAGGAAAAGCAACCTTGTCAAAGTTCCTGACGACTCTTTTTGTAACTGCAACGGGGATTTCCCCGAGAATCGGTTTAGTCGACTGGATTTTTCCATCTTTATAGCTTACTTCATATAGGGAAGGAACGTAAATACCAGGTATCCTGGATGCTTCAACCAGGAAGCGCTCCCGGTTTGCTTTTCCTTCCAGGTCAATCCAGAGATCCAATAACTCTGATAAAACTTCTTCCCCTTCTCCAATCACAAAGAGATCAATAAAATCGGAAAGCGGCTCCGGATTGAAGGCACAGGGCCCACCCGCAATAACCAGCGGGTGTTTATCGGTACGTTGGTCTGCATGAAGGGGAAGACCGGCAAGATCCAGCATATTTATAACATTTGTAAAAGTCATTTCGTACTGCAAGGTAAAAGCAAGAATATCAAAATCACTGACCGGCTTTTGTGATTCCAGGCTGAATAAAGGAATCCTCCGCTCACGCATTTCCTTCTCCATATCTATCCAGGGTGCAAAGACGCGCTCCATCAAGGCGTCACGTCTGCTGTTCACCACATAATAAAGTATCTGCAGGCCGAGGTAAGACATCCCCACTTCATATGTATCCGGAAAAGCAAAGGCGACTTTAACAGAAACCGACTCCCAGTTTTTCCTTACGATATTCCATTCTCCACCAACGTACCTGGCGGGTTTTTGAACTCTGTTTAAAATATAATTTGCTCCAGGAATCATCTAATCCTCCAATACCATATTTCCCAGAATGACAGGCAAAATATTCCTGGATAAAATAAAACATTTTTTCGCCAGCTGACTTAACCTTCGTGTGCGGCCAGCCTTGACAAAGAAAGCAATCCATGCTATCGTTATTTTACTTGCGGGATGGTGTAGTGGTAGCACGCATGACTCTGGATCATGCTGCCTAGGTTCGAATCCTAGTCCCGCAGCCAGAGTTTGCGAGGCCTCCGGGAACCACCCGGGGGCCGGTTTTTATATTTCCAAGTATATTTTACAAATTATCTGCAATTTAGATGTGATCCACCTATTTTATAAAATAATCTTAACACAACTTTTATAATCTTTCAACTTAACCAACTCAAGTTTCCTAAAAAGCCCTTTCAAGATAATAATCCATTATCATACTCGTTTTTATTCTCAGTAAGATAAAACTTCTGCTTGTCCGGCTGAAAAAATCGTTGTTGTATACAGATAGTAATTGCCTTAAGATTTCCTTTGTCCGGGTCGATTACTTAATAGTAAAAAAACCTTTATGTTTGAAAAGAGGTATTAATTAGTATGGAAGTCCTTCTGGCCAGGCAGCCAATTTTTGATAAAAATCAAAACGTTTTTGCATATGAACTGCTTTACAGATCAGGCGCAGGGAATTTTTATGACTGCGATGACGGGGATAAGGCAACCCTGGAGGTAATTACATCCAGTTTACTTTTAATAGGTTATGAAAAACTCACCAGGGGCAAAAGAGCTTTTATCAATTTTACAAAAAATTTGTTGGAAGGCGAGGTTGCCACATACCTTCCCAAAGAAACGACTGTGATAGAAATACTTGAAAACGTTGAGCCGGATACTACAACAATTCAGGCTTGCAGAAAGTTGAAAGATATGGGATTCGTCCTTGCCCTGGATGATTTTTTATACAATGAGAAGTATAAACCCTTAATCGACCTGGCTGAATTTATCAAGGTGGATTTTTTAACTACAGATCTCTCATCAAGAAAAAAAATCATCAACACAATTGGCAAACACAAAAAATTCTTGGCCGAAAAAGTTGAGACTTACGATGAATTTACTCAAGCCCGGGAAATGGGTTATACATACTTTCAGGGTTATTTCTTCAGCAAGCCCATGATAGTAAAGAGTAAAGATATCCCTTCCTATAAAATGAACTATTTCCAGCTCATGAGAACTGTCAATAAGCCAGAATTTGATCTTGACAGTGTTGAAAAATTGATTAGAAATGATGTTGCCCTGTCATATAAGCTCTTAACGTTTATAAATTCGGCTGTTTTTTATTTAAAATCAGAGATCCGGTCGATAAAACACGCCCTTACTCTGCTGGGCAGAAAGGGGACTGTTAAATGGATTTCTTTAATTGCCTTAAAAATGATCGGAGAGGACAAGCCTAGCGAACTAATTATTACAGCCCTTTGCCGGGCTACATTCTGCGAATTGCTTTCTGCCAAGATTGGCTTTAAAGACAGAAGCTCAGAGTTTTTCCTGCTGGGCATGTTTTCTTTGATAGATGCCTTTTTAGATCAGCCACTGGAAAACATTTTGCCGGATCTGCCCATCAGTGAAGAATCGAAAGAAGCGCTGTTAGGCCACGACAGTCCATATAGAGATCCCTACGACCTGATGATAGCCTACGAAAAAGGAGATTGGGATTGTTTTCATAACTTGGCCGTCAAATTAAATCTTGACGAAAAAGAAGTTGTGAATTTTTATATTAATTCCATGGATATGGCCAATAAGATATTCTTTTAAAATTGAGGCCAATTTAACCGGCTTTGGACAGGATCATTTTTTTTAGGCTTTCCAGTTTATTAGCAGCTTCCTCGTCACTTTTACCTACTACCGACAGATAAATTTTTATTTTAGGTTCCGTGCCGGAAGGTCTTACACAGAACCAGCTGTTATCGTCAAATTTATAATAAAGAACCCTGGAATTCGGCAGATCCAAGCATACTTCCGAGCCATTAATCAGGTCACAACATATACCACAGGAATAATCCCTTTTTTCCACGGCAGTCATACAGTCTGTCTCAGGAAGTTCATTATTAAAAGCTTCCATCAGTTTTGCTTCCAGCGCCTTGTCTCGCAGATTAAGCGAAAGCAAATCCTCTTTATAATAACCGTGCCGCTTATACAAATCTTCCAGGACTTCGTGCAGGTTCTGCCCTCTTTGCTTATAATATGCCGCCATCTCGGCAATAAGAAAAGCTGCGATATTGGCATCCTTGTCGCGCACAAAAGTTCCGGCCAGAAAACCATAGCTTTCTTCATATCCAAAAAGGAAATGGCTGGATCCGGTTTCTTCAAATTCTTTAATCTTTTCCCCTATATATTTAAATCCCGTTAGTGTTTCCATTGTACGTATACCGTAGGAAGCCGCGATCGCTTTACCCATTTCCCCGGTGACTATTGTCTTGATTACAACACCGTCAGCAGGCAAAGCCCCTTTTTCGGAAAGCCGTCCCAGGATATATTCCAGCAACAGTGCGCCAATCTTATTTCCATTGAGAAAACTGTAACTGCCGTTTCTGTTCCGGGCGGCGCAGCCAACTCTGTCGCAGTCCGGATCTGTAGCCAGAACAAGATCCGCATTCAAGTGTCCAGCCATCTCCAGGCTTATTGTAAAAGCTTCCGGGTCCTCTGGATTAGGAACCCGTATAGTAGGAAATGCCGGGTCCGCAGACATCTGTTCTTTTACTTCATACAGATCGATATAATCCATTTCTCCCAGCAGAGTGGGAATAAAACAGGAACCTGTTCCGTGAAGGGGAGTAAAAACTACTTTTATATTGCTTTCCGGTTCAGTCAGGGAAAGAGAGCGAACTTTTTCTATATAAAGTTCATCCAGCTCAGAACCGACGTATTTGAACAGGCCCTTATCAACCGCTTCCTCCATAGGAATTATATACACATCATCAAATATATCTACCTGCGAGATAGCCTTTGTAAGCTTGTCAGACATTTGAGAGACCAACTGCGCCCCGTCCGGTCCGTAAACCTTGTAACCATTGTAATTGGGCGGGTTATGGCTGGCCGTGATTACCACACCGGCGCAGCATCCAAGTTCCCTGGTTGCAAAGGAAAGTAAGGGAGTTGGATGGACTCCTTTAAAAACCAGCGCCTCAATGCCGTTGGCGGATAGAACCAGAGCAGTCTCTTCAGCAAATTCGCCAGAATAGTACCTTGTATCGTAGGCTATGGCTACCTTGATTTTTTGAGTTTCACTATACTGATCGCGCAGGTAGTCGGCAAGACCCTGTGTTGCTTTCCGTATCACATACCGGTTGATTCTGTTTAATCCCGCTCCGATCATCCCGCGCATTCCTCCGGTACCGAAGCTTAATTCGGTCCCGAACCGGTCAATTATACTATCCGGATCATCCTTAATATCTAAGAGTTCCTGATGTGTATCCGGATCGATTACCCTGGAATTCAGCCACTTTTTATAAGCTTCAGAAGGTTTATCGCCTGCGGAATTGACCTTGTTTTCCAGTAAATTGTTCTTTTTTACTTCTTCCACAATCTTTTTTACCTCCTGTGTCTTTTCTCTGGAACATATTAAAAGAACATCTTCTGTATCAACAATAATAAGATTTTCGACTCCGATAGTACCGATTAACCGCGTCTGTGAATAAATAAGCGAACTGTGCGTGTCCAGGCTGACTACTTTTCCCCTGACATAATTCCCGTGGATATCCTTAGGGAAAATTTTATACAGGGCTTCCCAGTTTCCAACATCACTCCAGCTAAAATCAGCAGGAATAACTGTTACCTGATCGGACTTTTCAAGGATTCCATAGTCTATGGAGATGCTTTCGATTGACCCGTAAATCTTTTCCAGATTGGAGTATTCCCTGTAATCCAGGTTATCCAAACTATCCGACAATCCAGGAAGAAATCTGCGATATTGTGCGATCAAGTCCTCCACTTTAAAAACAAACATACCGCTATTCCATAAGAAGCGCGGATCTTTCAAATAAATGCAGGCCTGATCAAAAACAGGTTTTTCAACAAATTTCCGGACCCTGTATGTCCATTCATCCAGCCTTTCCCCACATTTAATATATCCGTAGCCAGTTTCCGGGTAGGTCGGCCTGATTCCGAAAGTAACCATCCCGTAACGTTTGGCGGATTGCCTGGCCTGGTTAAAAAGAATGGCGAATTCTTCTTTTGAAGTGACCAAATGATCTGCGGGCAGCACCGCCATAAGAGCATCCTGCCCGTCAACCTCTTCAATATACCAGGCCGCCAGGCCGACTGCGGGCGCTGTGTTGCGGGCTGACGGCTCACTCATCAGAACTGCCTTTTCAATCCCCAGACTCTTAAGCTGATTTTCAATGCCGGCTTTTTGATCCTTATGAATGACGATAATAATACGTTCTTCGGGGATGACTTTTAAAACTCTCTCTACTGTTTCCTGTAAAAGGCTCTTTTCGTTATCCAGCAGTTTCAGGTTTTGTTTAGGATTGTTTTCCCTGCTCAACGGCCACAGGCGGGTACCGCTTCCCCCCGCAAGAATTACCGCGTACATTGTGGCGCTCACTCCTGAAGAAATTAACACAGATTAAACCGTTCAATCTAACAAATAATGGCCAATTCTAAATAAGATTGGTTTTTAACACAAATATTATACCGTTAAAAAATGGTAAAGTCAATGAATGACAGCTTTAAAGATCTCTCGAAGAAAACTTGCCTTGTCTGCTAAATTCATTTCAAAATAAGAGCAGGAAGAAACGGTTTCTTGTTGAAAAATCTATACTGTAGTCAGGTTAGTTTTTCCTTGCTTTAAGCTGTTATCAAAACAGATCTTGGAAAGGAGGATAACATAAATGAGGGTTGTCTTCGCTATAACAATGGAAAACCTGCCCTGTCAGGACGAAAAGGAAACTCAGTCGCTTATCCGCGATAAGCTTGCGGAAGGATTATCCCTGTACCCTGATCAGGTAATGATTCTTTCAGTTGAAATGGAACCAGGTGACGATGATGAGTTGGAAAAGCAGGGATACAAATAATTCCTTCGTTGATAGTCTGGATTACTGTATTGCATGAAGCCATCTGCATTACCATGCCCAAACCCGTAACCAGCATTAAAAAGTAGGAAAGCCATAAAGTACGTGACTGTGAAAAGGCAATCAGCCCGGTACCGAAAATACCGGCGGCAACAGGAATTAGTCTTAACAGACCGCGTGTATTTTCTTTTGAGGCTAAAAAACCCGCTCCAAGCAGGGCTCCAAAACCCGCAAAACCCATCAGGAATCCCAGCGTATGAGGGGCCTCCATGAAGAATTTCCCTGGCAAAGATGGGCATAAGAACTGCGTAAGGCATGCCAACCAAACTTATCAAACCGAGGATAAGTATAATCCAGCGAATCAGCGAGAAGTCAAAAGCGTAAAGGAAACCTTCTTTCAGTTCTTGCAGAATCTGAGAACCTCTCCCTCTTTCCTCCTTGGGAATCCCCCGCATGGCAAGTAAGGCGCCGATTACCATCAGGTAGCTAAAACCATTAACAAGAAAACAGGCTCCTACACCTATGGCTGAGATTATTAAACCGGCGATAGACGGACCCAGCAGCCTTGCGCTGTTGAACATGGAAGAATTTAGAGCAATTGCGTTTCCCAAATCTTCCTTATTCTCAATCATGTCAACCACAAATGACTGCCTTGTGGGCATATCCAAAGCGTTTACCAGGCCTAAAAAGATGCTTAAAGGCAATATATACATCACTGAAATTTTCCCTGTTAAAACAAGCAGGGCCAAAGCAAAAGCCTGAATCAGCGATAAAGTTTGGGTGACAATTAAGATTGACTTCCGGTGGTACCTGTCAGCCAATACACCGGCAAAAGGCGTAAAAAGGAAAGTAGGTATCTGTCCTGCGAAACACACGAGTCCCAACATCAGGGCGGACTTTGTCAAGCTGTATACCAACCAGCTCATGGCTATATTCTGCATCCATGTCCCGATTAATGAAATACCTTGGCCGAAAAAGAAAAGGCGGTAATTTCGGTACCGAAATGATCTGAGCAAAAAATTTACTGCATTCTTTCTATCATTATCCGGTAGATCCGTCTTTTCCTTCAAAGCAGCAAACCTTTGAAGGGTTTAAAAATTTTTGGAGCGGGTGACGGGGATCGAACCCGCAACCCCCAGCTTGGGAAGCTGGTGCTCTACCGTTGAGCTACACCCGCAGATAAGGTTATTATACCACCGGAGCTTTTAAAGTCAAGTACAGGGGTCTTTATGTGTCTCTACATGGAATTTTATAGTGTTATGTTTTACAGGTGTGGATTAACCAGGGATCCCCGAAATGGGGCATATATTTAACACTAAAATAAGAATCCTCTTCCGAAAGGGAGAGGATTCTTCAGGTTTCTTAAGGTTTCTTATAGTACCCCGCTTCTTATGCATAGGCCTTCACAAGGCATAAAAGGGGATCGTATGGAATGCCGTTCAAACGAACCTCCAGGTGAAGGTGGGGTCCGGTGGAACGGCCGGTGCTCCCTACACGGGCAATAATCTGGCCTTCCTTTACAGAATCACCTTCCCTGACCAGGATAGCTGAGGTATGGCCGTACAGAGAAGTTAAACCGGAACCATGGTCTATAATTACCGTTAACCCATATGTGCCGCGGGGACCGGCGAAAATTACCCGCCCGGATCTGATCGCTTCGATCGAATCTCCTTCAAAGGCGGCTATATCGATACCCTCGTGAGGACGGCCGTCACGTATTCCAAAGCCGGAACTTACCCAACCGCCGGCGACAGGCCAAGCTAACATATTTACAGGCAGACCGGCAGTATAATTCCATGCAGGCAGAACATTATTCTCAGATAAAGGAACAACTAATTCCTGTCCTGCGATTAACATGTCGTCATCATGAAGGTTATTAGCCAGGACCAGGCTGTTTAATGATACGCCGTAATCATGGGCTATGCCGGTTAACGTTTCTCCCGGCTGGATTAAATGATCCTGTGCTGTTCCGGGTATGAGCAGGACTTTTCCGGCTTCAATAAAGTCCTCGTCTCTTAAGTTATTGGCATCGGCCACTATGTTTGTCTGCAGTCCAAATCTTTTGGCAACAGATATAAGAGTATCTCCCCGCTGAACAATATAAGATGTTGACTTGTCGCTTTCCACCTCTGCTCCCCCGCCTACAGGGGTTAGTTTGAAGTAAGATACATCCTGGCGGATAAATTCATCCAGACCTGCTCTGGCCGGAGTATGGCAACAGCCAAACATACCAATGAAACATATCGTTATGGCAACAAAAACTTTTTTCAAAGTTATAAAGCTATCCTTCAATTTGATCTCCTTCTTGAAGCAAAAAAACAAATAAAATACCAGTTTCAAAGAGTTTTAAAAACTCATGAACAAGTATTACCATAATATTGCTCTTTTATACATTAGAGTTTTTAACTGGAAAGTTCGCGGCGTATATCAGGCGGCCTGTCGGGAGTCACTACAGGCCCTACTTTTCGAACCGCATTTTGAAACTGTTGCAGAATTTCCTCATTTGTCTTGATTTTCTTCATCCGATCAAGCATCATTTCCATGGCTTCCCAGGGGGCCATATTCACTGTGGCTTTGCGGAAGTACCACATCCAATCAAGCTCTTCCTTGGATAAAAGCAGTTCCTCTTTACGCGTGCCGGAACGCTGGACGTCAATCGCGGGAAATATGCGCCTCTCGGCCAGACGGCGGTCCAGAATAAGTTCCATATTGCCTGTACCTTTGAACTCTTCAAAAATCACATCGTCCATGCGGCTTCCCGTTTCAATCAGGGCTGTAGCCATGATCGTCATGCTTCCGCCTTCTTCTATTTTACGGGCCGCTCCAAAAAACCGCTTGGGTTTATGAAGCGCGGCTGGATCCATACCGCCGCTCAAAGTACGCCCGCTTGGCGGAACAACCAGGTTGTGAGCCCGTGCAAGTCGGGTTATGCTGTCTAAAAGAATAACCACGTCTTCATGGTGTTCGACCAGGCGTTTCGCCCTTTCCAGTACCATTTCGGCAACTTTGACGTGGTTTTCCGGAGGTTCATCAAAAGTGGAGCTGACTACTTCGCCTTTTACCGAACGTTCTATGTCGGTTACTTCTTCGGGCCTCTCGTCAACAAGCAGGACCATTAGTTTAATTTCCGGATGGTTCCTGCTGATGCTGTTGGCAATATCCTTCAGCAAAGTCGTTTTCCCGGCCTTCGGAGGGGCTACGATTAATCCTCTTTGCCCTTTGCCGAGGGGAGCAAGCAGGTCAATAATCCTTGCCGAGTAACCCCCCGGATGTGTTTCCAGCTTGATCCGCTCCTGGGGATATAAAGGCGTTAAGCCGTCAAAATGCAGCCTTTCCGAGGCGCTTTCCGCATTATAACTGTTTACCTGTTCAACCCTTAAAAGAGCGAAATAACGCTCGCTGTCTTTGGGGCCGCGTACCTGTCCCGCGACAAGATCTCCGGTCCTTAAGTCGAAGCGCCTGATTTGTGAAGACGAAACGTAGATATCATCCTGGCTCTGAAAATACCAAAACGGCCTTAAAAACCCAAAACCGTCCGGCAGGATCTCCAGCACACCTTGTGCGTAAATCAGCCCGGTTTTCTCAGTTTGCGCTTTGATAATCTCAAAAACCAGCTCTTTTTTCCGGAACCTTGAATAACCCGGAATCTCCAATTCTTTGGCGATTTTGTACAATTCTTGCAGAGTTTTCGACTCCAACTCAGAAAAAGTCAACAATGACCCTCCTTAAATAACCTGCTTAAGCGGGTTGCATTTTATACACTTTATTGAAATTCACATCGACTTTTTACGAAAAAGGAAAATTATATGGCCATAATCTCTTTAAATTGTAAAAAGGGGAAACCAAATAGAAAACCGGATAGGATCATAAAATTTTGCTGGAAGCATAGGAGAATACAGGTATATTTTATGACGATATCTTCCAATTTAGAATTTAGATTTTTGAAATAAATTTTTTATTTCTTAGGAACCTTGGCCCAATCATCCATAAACTTTTTAACGCCGGCATCAGTTAAAGGATGCGCAATCATTTGTTTTAATACCTGATAAGGTATTGTCGCTATGTCAGCTCCTGCTTTTGCGGCCATAATCACATGCATGGGGCGCCGGATGCTTGCCGCAATCACCTGGGCAGGAAAACCGTAGGTTTCGAAAATATCCATTATATCTGCGACAATTTCCATACCGTCATGCCCGACATCATCAAGGCGCCCGACGAAAGGACTGACGAAAGAAGCGCCGGCTAGAGCCGCCAGCAGGGCCTGGTTTGCTGAAAAGACCAGTGTCGCGTTGGTCTTGATTCCTTTTTTAGCCAATTCGGCTATTGCTTTTAAGCCTTCAGCTGTTAAAGGTATTTTCACCACAATATTGGGATGTATACCTGCTAACTCCTGCGCCTCCGCAATCATGGACAGGGCATCGGAACTTGTTGCCTCCGCGCTGATCGGCCCATCCACAATTGAGGTAATTTCCCTGACTACCTGTTCAAATACACGCCCTTCTCTGGCAATCAGCGATGGATTTGTAGTTACGCCGCTGATCACTCCCAAAGCATTGGCAGCTTTTATTTCTTCAATATTTGCAGTATCAAGGAAAAGCTTCATTTTGGAAAATATCCTCCTTCTGTTTACGAGACTATTCTACCGGCTTTACCGGCGCTTTAAAAAGGCTCATTTTTGCTTTTTTGCGTCTCGGCAACGGTCTGCCGCGCGAGCCTAATATCTTGCGGGAATCAATTTCATCAGCGTCTGAGGGAACATTGAAATAATCGTGAAGGGCGAACAATACTTTAACAGGGGTAAAGATTATTACAGCGTTACCTTCTGCCTTAAAAAACAACAATATTTATTATTGATCATGCTGATAACGATTTTTTTTCGAGAGGCTTGTATGTGCAAGGCTATCGAGAAATCCAAGACCTTCTTTGATCAGTTCAAGTTCATCCACCTGTTGGACTATGGACAGATCTTCCTCAGTTTCGGCATAGATTATACTTGTTCCATTGCATTTTTTACACTGCAGCTCCAGCCTGTCGGGAAAAATGTCTATCGATATATTATAATTCCCACACTGACAGGATACTAGTCCCTGCTCGGCTAATTCATTTATGTAAGTCAACACTTGATGCATTATCTCGCTGTTATTAAAATAATCCTCGCTTGTGAGCTCACTGAACAGCAGTTCAACTTCTTTCGGATTTTGGATCAATTGACGTATTTTATCATAAGGGCCCATATACCCCAGTTCGAGACCCGTTTCCTGGCAAGTAAAAGTGATGACCTTCTGCTGCCTTATGGACTGGCTGCTAATTATACGCAAATGCATTGCTTCACATACAACACAGCTTAACTGAAACCATAACTCCCCTCTTTTTCTGAGGGAAATAATCATTTTGGTCGCTCCACAAGTACAGGCAAGTTCGACAGAATTAGATCCGGAAAAAGTAAACCGGGAGAGTTTATGAAATTCCAGTTTGCCGCATTTGGGGCAACGCATTGCCAGCATTGTCTCTGTAGTAATGATCAAGAGTTAAAGCCCCTTTCATTTCAATTGGCAATGCAAACTAAACCGCAACTTCTGTTTCCTTGATTCCTTTTAATATATCACGCACCATTGAGCGAAGGCTTATTATATCAAAAGGTTTGTTAAGGTAATAATTTATTCCCAGATCTTTTGCCTTGGAAATATAAAATGTATCATCAAAGGCAGAGACCATCATTATTATTGTATCTAAGTTAAGTTCCCTGATTTTCGCCGCAGTTTCCAGTCCGCTCATTTCAGGCATATTGCTGTCCAACAAAATTAACCGGGGCTTTTGTGAAACAACCTTACGTATGGCCTCAGCGCCTGAAGCAGCCATATCAACTTCCAGACCTTCTTCAATAAAAACTTCCCAGAGCAACCGCCGGATGCCGGCCTGATCATCTACAATCAGCAGGTCATAACTCATCTGTCTCATTTCACCTTTGCAGCGGATTAAATTTTGTTTTAACAGTTGCAAAGCCTATTTAGCACATACATTCGACGGCAAAAATACAAATCCCTGCATCATTATAAAGTAATTTTTAAAAGGTTTCAGGAGCATATGGAAATTGAAATTACCACAACAGTTATTAGAAGAACGGGGAGTATCAGGAAGACAATGAATGGAAATACCGGAAGAAAAACCGCTGCCAAGGCGCTGCCTGAAGAAAAAGAGTATTCCTGACGAACACCGAGAACCATAAGCGCCAACCACCAGATAAAAATTAAGAAGTTCAGGATCATAACTATAACAACAACAACACTGTTTAAACCCCAGATTAGTAATAACAGCTCAACAGGCGCCAGGAAAAAAAACGGCAGGTAACTCAAACCGACAATTGCCAGCAACCCCCTTACGCTGCCCCTGCCCCCTAAAAGCTCCGCCAATAGATGAAAAACACTTGCAGATAGTAACCAGTTGCATAATTTTATAAGTAAACCAAGAAATATTATCAAAAGTATCATTGATAATGTAAGATTCACCCTGACGTCACTGCCGGCAGGAAGGCTTTTATTCAGCAAATGAAAGAAGGTTAGAAAACTCATAAATATTGTTGTTATGTTAACCAGTGAAAAAATCAGAACAGACAATCCAAGCGGCGGCGCTTCAGCCACTTTTTTAAAAGTATCCGCAGGTTCAAACAGTATCCCGTAAATAAGTTCTAAAACACCCATTTGTTGTATAGTTTCGGGCGGAACTTCCTGACAGGTAACAGCATTTTCTTCCAAGAAGAGATCCCTGCCTTTAAAAATTTTGCGGGTAAAGCATTGAGACCACGGGGAAAGGGCTGGTATTTTGCATTTGTGCTCCGCCGGCCCCGTTACCGCTTAGATTTGATGTGAACTGGTTAATTAACTTGGAAAATAAAGAAGCGCCTATTGAATCACCCAACAATTCATCCCAGATTTTATTGGGACCAAGTTCAACTGTTCTCGGTTCCGATCCCAAACCCGATAGCTTTCCTGCCAAGGCAACAGCATCCTGGAAATTGCCAAGATCATCGATCAGGCCGGCCTGCTTTGCCTGAGCGCCCGTAAAGATACGTCCGTCGGCAAGTGATTTTACTTTTTCTAATTCCATTTTCCTTCCTAAGGCAATGGAATTTACAAAATCACCATAGATTTCATCAACCATAGTCTGAAAAAGAACCTGCTCATCTTTTGTAACCGCCCGGTTGGACGAGCCTATATCTTTATGCGGCCCGCTTTTAAAAGTTTTTGAGGAAATACCTATTTTATCAAAAAGAGCGCTATAATCACTAACCTCCATAATAACTCCAATACTGCCGGTCACGGTTCCGGGATTAGCCAGTATTTTATCCGCCCTGCAGGCTATAAGATAAGCCCCCGAAGCTGCAACATCAGCCATAGATACTATTATGCTTTTACCTGCCCTGCGAAATCTGTCAACTTCCGCTCCAATTTCCTGGGATCCTGCCGCAGTGCCCCCGGGGCTGTTTATTCTCAGCACAACAGCCCTGATTTCCGGGTCATCCTCAGCCGATCTTAACAAAGACACGATATTATCCGAATTAACCTCGGAACTCCAGGCGCTGGGGGTCTCACTTCCGCATACAATAGGGCCTTCGATAGAAATAATCCCTACAACAGCCTTTCCTTTATAGACATCCTTACTATTTTCCCTGTTTCCGCCAGCGCAAAATAAACCTACGACACTGCCGATCAACAAGGAAACAACTACTGCCCCAACAACCGATACGGCAATTACCTTACGGTTCAAAATCCATCTACCCCTCTTTTAAAATAGACACTATCTATCACCTGGTTTTCTTTAAAGCCAGGGAAGCGCCTACAAAATCTCTGAATAGCGGGTGTGGCCTGTTCGGGCGGGATTTGAATTCAGGATGAAATTGGGTGGCGACAAACCATGGATGATCACGAAGTTCGATAATTTCCACAAGATACCCGTCAGGAAGTGTCCCGCTGAAAACCAAACCGGAATCGTTCAAAGCCGCCCTGTAAAAGTTGTTCAGCTCATAACGGTGACGGTGCCGCTCATTAATTATCTCTTCATCATATGCTTTGTATGCAAGCGTGCCCGGTTCAAGTTTGCATGGATAAGAACCAAGCCGCATGGTCCCTCCCATTTTATCAATCTCTTTCTGTTCGGGCAGTAGATCTATAACAGGATAGGAGGTAGCCGCATTAAACTCAGCGCTGTTTGCATCCTTCCAATTAAGTACATTTCTTGCATACTCAACCACGGCCAGCTGCATTCCAAGACAAAGCCCCAGGAAAGGGATTTTCTTTTTCCTGGCATAACCTATTGCCTCAATCTTGCCTTCGATACCTCTGTCACCGAATCCGCCGGGAACAACAATTCCGTCGACCCCTGCCAGAAAATACTCCGCTTCCCGGCGCTCAAGCTCCTCAGAATTAATCCATTTAATATCCACTGCAGCGCCATGGCTCAGTCCGGCGTGGCGGAGAGCTTCGCTGACGCTGTAGTATGCGTCGGGCAGGGAAACATACTTTCCGACAACTGCAATGACCACATTTTTCTCCAGTTTTTTCATTCTGTCTACCATATCGCGCCATTCCTGCAGTGAGGGAGGCTGGCATTTTAAACCCAGGCGCTGGACGACGATTTCACCAAGGCCCTCGTCCTCAAGTATTAATGGAACTTCATAAATAGACGATACATCGACTGCCTGGATAACGGCATCCTTGCCGATGTCACAAAAAAGGGCCAGCTTGTCTTCCAGTTCGGGGCGAAGCGGATTTTCTGTGCGGCAGATGATTACATCAGGCTGGATGCCGATACCGCGTAGTTCTTTAACGCTGTGCTGGGTGGGTTTTGTTTTTAATTCGTTGGCTACCCTTAAGAAAGGCACAAGCGTAAGGTGGATATACATCACATTATCCCTGCCCAGGTCGGTGCGCAGCTGGCGTATCGCTTCCAGAAAAGGCAGGGACTCGATATCTCCCACAGTGCCTCCTATTTCGTTGATCACTACGTCGGGATTGCTTTCAGAAACAATATTAAGTACACGTTCCTTAATTTCATTTGTTATATGAGGAATTACCTGAACAGTCGCTCCCAGATAGTCGCCCCGCCGTTCTTTGGTAATTACCGACCAGTAGACGACACCGGTGGTCACATTGCAGCTCCTGCTCAAATTACTGTCAATAAACCGTTCATAATGCCCGAGATCCAGGTCCGTTTCAGCCCCGTCTTCAGTAACAAATACTTCCCCATGCTGATAGGGGCTCATTGTGCCTGGGTCTACATTGATATAAGGGTCAAGTTTTTGGATGGCAACTTTCAGGCCTCTGCTTTTTAAAAGACAACCTAATGACGCGGCTGTAATCCCTTTGCCAAGCGAAGAAACAACACCGCCGGTAATAAAAACAAATTTAGCTATCTGAAAACCCCTCCTTTATTACATGCGTTCAGGGGCTTGTATACCTAGAAGACGCATTCCGTTTCGTAAAACTATACGTGTTGCCTTGACAAGCAATAATCTGGCGCAGGACAACCGTTCATCCGGGCTAATCACGCGATGGCTGTTGTAAAAACTGTGCAGGAGGCCGGCGACTTCATGCAGATATCTGGTCAGTCTGTGGGGCGCCAGATCCTTGCCGGCCATCGAAACTTCTTCAGGAAAATCGGCAAGCCTTCTGGCAAGGATCAGTTCAGTTTCTTCCTTTAACAAATTCAGATCATCTGATCCGGGTGAAGGCAGTTTTTTTCCTGTTTCATCCAGCTGACGCAAAATGCTGCAAATCCTGGCATGGGCATATTGAATATAATATACCGGGTTTTCGTTTGACTGAGCGCGAGCCAAGTCAAGATCAAAGTCCAAATGGCTGTCTGCGCTGCGCATGACAAAAAAGTAACGCGCCGCATCGCGGCCAACTTCCTCAATTAACTCTTCCAAAGTCACATACTGGCCGGAGCGTTTGCTCATCCGGACGATTTCGCCGCCGCGGTATAAGCGGACTAACTGCATTATTATAACATGCAGGGTGTCGGGGTTGTACCCTAAAGCCGCCACTGCGCCTTTCATTCTGGCAACATGTCCGTGATGGTCCGCTCCCCAGATATTGATTACCCGATCGAAACCGCGTTGGAATTTATTGAAGTGGTAAGCAATATCGGTGGCGAAATACGTTGGCGCCCCATTACTGCGTAGAATTACTTCATCTTTTTCCACTCCAAACTCTCTGGCTTTGAACCAAAGAGCTCCTTCATGCTCATACAGGAAACCCATCGAATTTAAGCGGTCGACAATTTCTTTGACAACGCCGTTATTATGCAGATCCTGTTCAGAAAACCACACATCATAAGATACTCCGAATGAAAGCAGGGCTCCTTTAATTACGGCAAGTTTTTCCTTCAATGTATAATCTACAAGAGCGTTTATACGTTCCGCCTGATCAATGTCCAGAAAACTGTCCCCGTAAAGGTTAATGAAACCCTTTACTGTTTCAATTATATCTTCACCGTGATAACCTTCGGGCGCAATTTCGGCCGGGCGGCCTAAAAGCTGAAAATACCTTGCCTGAAGGGAGTCACCCAGCAGCTCGATCTGGTGGCCGGTGTCATTTATATAAAACTCCCTGCTTACCTGATAACCGCAAAAGCTTAAAATAGAAGCGATGCTGTCCCCAAGGGCAGCGCCGCGTGCATTTCCCATATGCAAAAGTCCTGTAGGATTTGCACTGACAAATTCTACCTGGACCTTCAACCCTCCGCCAAAGTCCGTCCGGCCAAAATTATCTTCAAAGGTGATAATTCCCGGCAGTATCCCCAAAACCCATTTTGGATCAAGATAAAAGTTAATAAAACCAGGGCCTGCTATTTCTACTTTCTCAACAGGCAAACCCTGCAAATCGATGCAGCCCTTTAAAATCCCGGCTATTTCCCGCGGGGGTAAATGGACCTTTTTGGACAACAACATGGCCAAGTTGGCTGCAAAATCACCATGGTCCTTTTCCCTGGGAACCTCGATAATAAAATCGGGCAGTTCCGGCAACTCCTGAAAAAAACCCTGCTTGACAGCTTTTCCGACCGCGCGCTTTAATGCTACGGCTAAGTTCTCTTTAATTTGGTCTACTGCACTGCTCATTTAATGCTCCGGACCTCCTGCAATCCGTTAACCTGCAGCCTCTTTCGGGCCGGGTGAGGCTTGTTCCGTATTCGTGACAGAGCTGAAAATTTTTCTGGGCCGCATACCGCGGGATTTGACAAATTTGGTCATACGCCGGAAAGCCTGGCCTAAATCCTCCATCGAGGCTGCGTAAGAACAGCGTACAAATCCCTCTCCGCAAGGACCGAACGCATTGCCGGGAACTACGGCAACCTTTTCTTCCTGAAGCAGCTGGCCGGCAAATTCCTCAGAAGAAAGGCCTGTTCCGCTTATGTCGGGAAAGGCGTAGAAGGCTCCGCCGGGCTCAAGGCAGGGAAGTCCCATATCCCGAAGGGCATGTATTACCAGCAAACGTCTCCTGTTGTATTCCCGGACCATTTTCTTCATTGCCGGACGGCCGTTCTTAAGAGCCTCAATAGCAGCCATCTGTGCGGTAATTGGGGCGCAAAGCATTGTATACTGGTGAATTTTTGTCATATAACCGATAAAATCCGGATTTCCTGCCGCGTAACCCAGCCTCCACCCGGTCATTGCATAGGATTTTGAAAAACCGTTCAGCAGGATGGTACGTTCCTGCATACCTGGAAGAGTTGCAAAACAGGTATGCTCACCGACATAGGTAAGATTCTCATAAATATCATCAGCTATTACAACCAGGTTGTGTTTTTCAGCAACCTCCGCAATCTCGGCCAAGGTTTTTCTATCCATAACCGCGCCGGTGGGGTTATTCGGGTAGCACAGGAGCAGCACTTTGGTCCTGGGCGTTATAGCAGATTCAACCTGACCTGCGCTGATCCGGAAATTGCCTTCAATTGTTGTCGGCAGGCTTACAACTATGCCGCCGGCAAGAGTAATACACGGGACATAAGAAACATAAGAAGGTTCCGGAACGAGGACTTCATCTCCGGGTGAAATAAGAGCGCGTATTGCCAGATCCAGCGCTTCGCTGACTCCGACAGTCACCAGGATCTCATTTTTGGGATCGAATTTTAAACCGGTACGGAAAATTTCCTGTGCTATCGCCTGCCTCAACTCCAGAAGGCCGTAATTGGAAGTATACATGGTATAACCTTTTTCCAGAGAATAAATGCATGCCTCGCGAATATGCCAGGGTGTGACAAAATCAGGTTCTCCAACTCCCAGGGAAATTACGCCGGGTGTTTCGACTACCAAATCGAAAAACTTTCTTATCCCCGACCAGGGTATTGTTCTTACTACCGGGTTAATAAAATCGTCCCATGAGGTGTTCGTGTTCATGGAGAAACTAATAACCTCCTGTCTTGTTCAACATCTTCCAAAATAACACCGTCTTGTTTATATGTTTTTAGAATAAAATGCGTCATCGTACTCAGAACACCTTCTATTGTCGCCAGTTTGGTAGAAACGAAATGACTGACCTCACGCATATTTCGCCCCTCGACAAACACCGCCAGGTCATAATCACCCGACATAAGGTGAACACTCCTAACCTGAGGAAAACGGTAAATCCGTTCCGCCACAACATCAAAACCCTTATCTCTTTGAGGAGCAACGCGTACTTCGATCATCGCCATCACTTTCTCGTCCCCTGCCTTCTCCCAGTTGACAAGGGCGATGTATTTCAAGATAACCTTTTTATTTTCCAGTTCCTTGATAACCTTTTTTACTTCTGATTTTTCCTTGTTTAACATAACGGCTATATCTGCTGCAGAGAGTCTTGCGTCGGTCTCCAGTATCTCAAGCACTTCTTTCAAGAATTAAAACCTCCTTTACCTGGTTTGACCACAATAAAAAACCTCGTCCCAAAGGGACGAGAGTCCGGTTCTCGCGGTACCACCCTCATTGGCTGCAAATTATGTTGCATCCCTCTCAAATCCATTAACGGAGGCGTCCGGTATGAGCATACTGATTATGCTGTTTAGCATAACTTTCCGCCAACAGCTCAAAGGGGGCTCAGGGTACAATTCAACCGGGCTTTCACCCTCCCCGGTTCGCTAAAATGACTGATAATACCCTTCTTCCTTTTCATCGCTTTTAGATATACAAAAACAAGGTAATTTTACCATACGCTTTTGGATACAGTCAACAACCTGATCGACTAGAACATCTTGACCTGTCCAAGCATTTTCTTAATACTGTCTTTCTCTTGGGGTGTAGCTTCTACAAGAGGCAGCCGCGGCGGTCCGACCTGCCATCCAAGCATGTTTAAAGCCGCTTTAACCGGAACCGGATTCGAGGTAATAAAAAGACCGCTGAACACAGGATAAAGTTCCAGGTGTATCTGGTTGGCCAGGGTTACATTACCGGCCAAAAAGGCATTGATCATTTCTTTTAACCTGGGACCCACTATATGAGAAGCCACGCTGATTACTCCTTTTGATCCCAGTGACAGCATGGGTAATGTCAGAGAATCATCTCCACTGTAAATAGCAAAATGATCAGGAAGGTTCCGGCGCAGTTCGCTGATCTGGTCCATGCTCGAGTGTGCCTCTTTAAGAGCTATTATGTTAGGAATTTCCGCTAATCGCGCTACAGTTGCAGGCGCCAGGCCAATCACCGATCGCCCGGGAATATCATAAAGCATAACCGGCAGGTTAGTAGAGAAGGCGATAGATTTAAAATGCTGGTAAAGCCCTTCCTGCGACGGTTTATTATAATAAGGTGTCACCAGAAGCAGGCCATCAACACCCAGCTTTTCCGCTGACTGGGTCAGGCTGATACTGCCGGCTGTATCATAGCTGCCCGTAGAGGCAATGACAGTGGCCTCACCGCCGATTTCTTCAACTACGATACGGAACAGCTCTAATTTTTCTTCCTTGGTCAAAGTAGGTGATTCTCCGGTGGTTCCGCAAATAACCAAACCGTCAGAACCAGATTGGACCAGGTGACGGGCTAATTTTTTTGCCAGGTCATAATTGACCGAAAAATCTTTATCAAACGGTGTCACCATGGCTGTAATAACCCGCCCAAAATCAGTAGCCAATTTTTTTCACCTCTTTATTTTTTATTGGAAAAAGACTTCTTCAAGTAAACTTAACTGTGTAAAAACCGGCGGTGCAAAGCGCGAACCGCCCTCTCCATATCTTCCCTTTTCACAAGCACCCAAATGGTAGTATTTGAGTCATTCGACTGCAGGATTTGAATATCCTCTTTTGTCAACGCTTCTACAATACCTGACATAACACCGGGAACACCATTCATCCCGCCGCCCACCGCCGCAATTTTAGCGCAGTCCTGTGAAATTTCCGGCGCAAAACCCTCATTTTCCAGGACTTCAGTAGCTTTTCTCCCGAATTGCTCTCTGACTGTGAAAACTACCCTGTCGGGGTACACATTGATAAAATCAAGGCTGATTCCGGCCAAAGCCAGGCTTTTAAAAAGACGGCGCTGATTGGAAAGATTTTTTTCAGTTCCCTGTTCCATCTGCACTTTATATTGTATTATGCCCGGTATCTGTGTAATACCGGTAATTGCACGGTCTCTCGTTATATCTATGGTTCCCTTGTAAACTTCATGGGAAGAAGTCACAAGTGTTCCGGGGGCATTGCTTAAAGTCGACCTTACCCGCATGGGAATGCTTTTTTGCATGCTGATTTCTACAGCCCGCGGATGAATAACTTTGGCTCCCTCGTAGGCCAGTTGGCAGATCTCGTCGTAGGTCACACTTTCCAAAGGAAACGCCTCTTCCACAATCCGGGGATCCGCGGTCATAATTCCTTCAACATCCGTATAGATGTCTATACAGGCTGCGTTCAACGCAACACCAAGGGCAGCCGCCGTAGTATCGCTTCCGCCCCTTCCCAGGGTAGTAATCTGGCCTTCCTCCGTAACACCCTGAAATCCTGCGACAACAGCTATTTTACCTTCCTTTGCGTATTTTAGGATCAGTTCCGGTTTAACCTTGCTGATTCTGGCCTCGCCGTAGTTTTCATCAGTAACTATCCCTGCCTGCGCGCCGGTTAAAAACACCGCGGAATATCCCGCCCCTTGAAGCGTGGCAGTCATGATTACCCCGGAAATTATCTCACCGCAGGACATAAGTAAATCCATTTCGCGGGCGTTAGTATCATTAAAAGCATGCCTGGCAAGGTTAATTAATGTGTCAGTGGCATACGGGGCCCCTGTTCTTCCCATGGCTGAAACAACAACTACCGGGGTATACCCTTCCCCCATAGCAGACAGGATTCTATTAACCACCTCTTCACGCATTTCAGGCGCCGCAACAGAGGTGCCGCCAAATTTTTGTATCAAAAACCTCATTATCTTATCTCCTTTTAAGACAACCATATTTGATAACTAGTTCTGCTATTTGAATGGCGTTGGTAGCGGCGCCTTTTCTGATCTGATCAGAAGAAATCCACAAATTCAGTCCGTTTGGCAATGAATTATCTTCCCTAATGCGCCCGACAAAAACTTCATCACGGTTGGAACTGTACAGGGGCATAGGGTATTCCTTTTTGGAAGGATCGTCTAAAACCATAACCCCGGGGAATTTGGCTAAAATCTCCCGTGCCCGTTCGGCGGTCAGTTTTTTTACTGTTTCAACATTGACTGACTCGGAATGGCTTCTGTAAACAGGAACGCGTATTGTTGTCGCCGTTATTGCAATGCTTGAATCATGCAGGATTTTTTGCGTTTCATAAACCATTTTCCATTCTTCCTTAGTGTAGTCCAGATCCTGAAAAACATCAATGTGCGGAATCAGGTTGAAAGCAATCTGGTAAGGAAAAACAGCAGGCAGGTACTCGTCGCCCTGGATAATAGCCTTTGTCTGCTGGAAAAGCTCCTCCATAGCCTCCGCGCCGGCTCCGGATGCCGCTTGATAGGTGGAAACCACCACACGCTTAATGCCTGCCTCATCGTAAATAGGTTTTAAAGGAAGAACCATAATGATGGTAGAACAATTTGGGTTGGCAATAATGCCTTTGTGCCACTTTACATCTTCAGGATTAATCTCAGGGACAACCAGAGGAACTCCCGGATCCATGCGAAAGTTGCTGCTGTTGTCGACAACCACACAATTACGTTCCACGGCTGCCGGTCCGAATTGCAGACTGGCCGCGCCGCCTGCAAAAAGAGCCAGGTCCATTTTCGTAAATGAATCAAAAGTTGTCTCCTCTACCTGATAGCTGTTCCCGCGGAAAACCATTTCCTTTCCCGCTGATCTCGTGGTAGCGCATAACCTGAGCTGATCAACGGGAAAATTCCGTTCCTCCAGTATTTTTAAAATTTCTTGTCCTACTGCTCCAGGAGCCCCAACTACAACCACATTATACCCTTCCACAATATTCCTCCTAAAACGTAATTAATAATGGTTGAATTTGTTTTCCCTCTAATGCCATAAAAACTGTATCTGCAATCAGGTTCATCTTTGCAATCAGAGAATTCGGTTTGTTTACCGGATTGTCCTGACCAAAAGGAACCAGAAAAATGTTTTTGGTATTCATTAGCGTCCCGAGGTTCTTAGCGTTCATACCCAGGCCGTCATTCGTTGAAATAGCCAGTACCACAGGCCTGCTGTTCCTCAATGTTGCTTTAACAGCCATTAAAACCGGCCCGTCAACAATGCCGTTGGCCAGCTTTGCCAGTGTATTCCCCGTGCAGGGCGCCACAACCATTATATCCAATAAGGATTCGGGTCCGATGGGTTCTGCTTCTGCAATAGTGCTTATAGCAGCGTTCCCAGTAATTTCCTGTATAGCTTCCTTCCATTTAACCGGTGATCCATATCTCGAATATGTCTCGTTAACTGCCTGACTGATCACCGGAAAAACAGCCGCACCTTCGTTTACTAAAGTTCGCATATAAGATACTACTTCTGCCAAAGTACAATGAGAACCAGTCAGAGAAAACCCAACCCGCACACCTTGTAAGCGCATTTTATGCACCCCCGGCAAGCATTAGGTCAGGTTCGAAAAGGCCAGTTTACTGGCTATCAGCCTGGGGAGAACATCAGCAAGTATTTTCCCGGCAGTTTTAGGGGCAACTTTCCCGGGCAGCCCTGGCGCCAGCTCGGCATTTATTCCAAGTCGGCGGGCTGCTTCGAAATCTGTTCCACCGGGAAATGAAGCAAGATCAACGATGAGTGTTCCCTCTTGTACTTTTTTCAATAATTGCTCATCCAGAACCAGATAGGGAACAGTGTTGAAAATCAATTCCGCCTGACCGAGTAATCCGGGCAGTTCATTGAAATTGCAGGCAGTACAATTCATTTCAACAGCCCTTGCTCTCTGGGCGGGATTGCGGGCAACTACCGTCGTCCTGGACCCTAAGACGGTAAGCATACGGGCCAGCGTATTTCCTGTGCGTCCGAAACCCAGAACAAAACTTCTGCTACCATGAATTGTGGTAGGAAGTTTCTCCATGGCTATTTGAACAGCTCCCTCGGCGGAAGGAATAGAATTTAAGATCGCCACTTCGTCGAGGTTTAGCAGTTCAATTAATTGTAAACCATGTCTGGCAGCCATATCTTTTAATATTGGCCTGGCAGTTCCTACAAAAAGCAATACCCCCGGAGTCAAACCGGCAAGAATCTCTTCCGAAAGTATTAACGTCTTAGTTGAACAGGGAGAATAGATCTCCTGGGAGTCGTTGATCCCGGGAACCGGCAGTACAATTACCTGCACACCATCTAAGGCTTCATCCAGTTCTTCGCAAAGGCTGATATTTTCACCCTGCGCCAGAAGCCCTGCTACACTTACTGTGCAACCGGATTGGGCAAGGTCCTTTGCAAGAAAAGCCTCTCTTTGATCACCGCCTAAAACAGCTATCTTTAACCCCTTCAGGCTTGAAGTCATAAAAGGCCACCCTCTTACCTGCCTTTAATAATGCTGCATATTTAACTTCATAATATGTTTTGCCAAAAGGGGAAGTGCTTACTCAAAAATAAGATTTTCAAGGCCGTAGACAACTTCTTCGAGACGCATTACCTTGCGAATCGCAAGCAGTACACCGGGCATAAAAGACTCCCTGGAAATAGTGTCATGCCTGATTGTAAGAGTCTGGCCCAAACCTCCAAAAATAACCTCCTGGTGTGCTACCAGTCCGGGCAGGCGTACGCTGTGAAAACGAATTCCGCCTTCGTAACGGCCTCCGCGTGCCCCGGGTATCTTTTCAACTTCTATGGGCAGCCCTTGTTCAAATTCACCCCTGTTTTTAACAATTTCAGCGGCTGTTAATACGGCGGTTCCGGAAGGAGCGTCTAATTTCTGTTCGTGATGAAGCTCAATAATTTCTACATGCGGAAAGTACCTGGCTGCCTGGGCTGCAAAATTGATCATCAAAATTGCTCCAATGGCAAAGTTAGGCGCAATAATACATCCAATCTTATTGCTTGATGAGATTTGGGTTATCTCAGACAGTTCGTTGCTTTCCAAACCCGTAGTCCCGACCACAGGCCTTACGCCGCAGCGCAGAGCTGTCTTTATGTTGCCGGCTACACTGTTCGGGATAGTAAAGTCAACCATAACATCCGGTCTTGTATTTTGCAGCGCCTGCTCGAGATCACTCTGCAACTGGATCCCTATTTCTCCTATGCCGATAAGTGAACCGGCATCGCGCCCCTTATCCTGGATGTCAACCGCTCCGACTAACTGCATGTCCTCTGAATTCCAGACGCTTTTTAAAACTTCCCGGCCCATACGGCCTGCTGCGCCAGAGATTATAACCCTGATCAAGTACCGGATCTCCTTCTTTCTTGAAAAAACTTCATAAGGGATATTAAAAACTTCTCATAACTTTTTGCTCTATTTTCATATAAGTATACCCCTATGTCAAGAAAAAATAGATTCCAATACTGTATACATAAAATTTTATTTTGGATAAGATTTTGTTATAATTAGGTGTTTTATAATATTCACCTGCCGACATTTTTTTGATCTGGGGGGAAAAAGATTGCTGGTTGATCTCAATCCGGTTGTTGTTCATTTAGGTCCGCTGACTATACGATGGTATGGAGTACTGATGGCCTTGTCATTTGTAATCGGTGGCTGGTACTTATACAATAGAGCGCTGAAAAGGGGCTATGATGAAGATTTTATCCTTAACTTGATCATTATTGTCACAATTGCCAGCATTGTAGGGGCCCGTTTAGTGTTTGTTCTTGCTAACTACCCGCAATGGTTAATAAGCGACCCCATTCAGATTTTAAAGACCTACGAGGGCGGTATTGCCTGGCATGGCGGATTATTCGGGGGAATGGTGGCTGGATGGCTTTATTTAAGGCACAAAGGCATTCAATTCGGACAGCTTGCAGATTTGGCTGTTCCGGGTCTCTGTATAGGATATTTTACCATTCGGATAGCCAATATTCTTAACCAGGAAGTCCTGGGCAGAATGACAGATTTTTGGTTTGGAAATTGGCCTGCTCAGCCTGTAGGTTCGGCTATAGGCCTAGCCCTTTTACTGCGTTATCTATACGTCCAGCGCAAAAACCCGCCTGCGGGTTATCAATTCTGGTCTTTCATTTTTTATCACCAGTTGCTCAGGGGGCTTGTGGAAGAAACCATTCGCGATAATCCCCTTATCCTTGGCGGAATCATTGTCCCCGGATGGGGACTTGGATTTTTTACGCTGATTCAGCTTCTGACACCGCTGATTATGCTCATTGCCTACTTGATGATGCGCCGTACAGAGCACTCAAAATAAGCGCTCATTCCCCCTAATACGTTTATCTATTTCGCTTGAAAATATTAATTAAAAATGGCTGGATAACTGCCACGGTGATTGAAAGGGCTGCCAGTGGCTCTATTTCCATATGACCTAACTGTATTCGTTCAGGTATTTGGAACTTCATAAAATCAAGCAGCATGACCAGGGAAAGATAAATACCGCCTGCAAATCCTACTAAATTTAAAACGGCCTGGGAAAATGGTGAAGATTTTCCTTCCGTCAGTGTCTCCCAAGATCTCTCATGGAATATACTGAGTTTCATCCTCTGCCTTATCGAAAGCCAGATTACAGCCAGGATAATGATTGCAATACATACTGTACTAAAGAACATTGTCCCCACCTCCAATACAATATATGGCAGGTGGGGCAAGCTTTAGGACAAAAATATTTGTCTAATTAATTTTCTTGTCAGGTTAATATCTCGTAAGCCTTTTCCTGAAGAATCTTGCAGTCATCCCAGGGACCCACTGCAGCTATGGCAAGTGATTCCGGCATCAGGATCGCCCGGGCAACATCTCTTACTTCATCCCTGGTCACTTTACTGATTCTATCGGCAACTTCTTCGGGTGTAACGAATCTTTCAAGATAAAGTTTGGATTTGGCCAGCCTGCTCATGTGGGTTGTTACGTTTTCCAGGCTTAAGAATAGATTTCCCTTTACCTGATCTTTGGACCTCTGCAGTTCCGCCTCGGTAATACCGTTTTCGCGAATAGCTTTTATTTCCTTGAAGACCAGCTCTGAAACCGGTAAAACGTTGTTTTTGCTCAAGCCTGCATAAATACAGAAAAGGCCGGCATCGTGGTAAGAAGTATGGTAGGAATAGATAGAGTAAACCAAGCCGCGATTTTCCCTTACCTCCTGAAATAAGCGCGAGCTTATACCTCCGCCGAGAATAGTATTCAGCAGCTGTACCGCATAAATATTTTCATTATCCATGGGTAAACCCGGAACGCCAATACATAAATGAACCTGTTCTGTATCCTTCTTCCGGCAGATCATTTTGCTGTTCGAGACAGGCATATTCCCTTGCCTGGTTAATTTTGCGCCGCTTACACTCCCCAGAACAGCGCCGACTTTTTCTACAACTTCCTGATGCCTTATATTGCCGGCAACTGCCACAATCAGGTTTGCAGGTGAGTAGTAGGTCTGATAGTAGGATAAAATCCTTGACCGGTCCAGGCTTTCAATTATTGACACCTCCCCAATAATAGGCCTTCCCAGGGCATGTTCCTGCCAGATAGCTGATGTAAAAACATCGTGTACCAACTCATCCGGCGTATCTTCATACATTTTTATTTCCTCTGCAATTACGTTCCTTTCCCTGTCGATATCTTCGGTGAGAAAACGCGAACCTAATACCATATCAACCAGCACGTCAAGAGAAAGATCAAAATATTCATCCATGACCCTGGCGTAGTAACAGGTATACTCTTTGGTAGTAAAGGCGTTAAGCTGTCCGCCTACGGCGTCAAGGGCTTCCGCAATATCCCTGGCGGTCCTTTGCTGCGTTCCTTTAAACATGAGGTGCTCTATAAAATGGGAAATTCCCGCCGCATCCGGGGGTTCATCCCTGGATCCTACATCCGCCCAGATCCCAACAACAACAGAGCGCACGTTAGGCATATCCTCGGTTAACACATAAACACCGTTATCCAAAATCGCCTGCCGGTACAAGAATTTACCTCCTTAAATATGTAAAAAACAATAAAACCCCACCCGCATAATGGGGCAGGGATTTTTATCTATCACATAGTACTACTGTCTTTGAGCTTCCTTGGGCCGCCCCGTCCGTTTGGGAAGACTGCCGGAACTGCGCCTGGACTCAGCCGGTAAAGCGTCCTTGCGCGATAATTTTAAGCGCCCCTGGTTATCGTAACCAATCACCTTGACGACGACTGCTTCTCCTTCTTTGACAACATCTTCCACTTTGTTAACCCTGTGGCCGGCTAGCTGGGAAATATGAACCAGCCCTTCTTTCCCCGGCATTCCCAGAACACCGGGAATTATTTCAACAAAACAGCCAAAGTCGGTTACCCTGGTCACCTTCCCCGTATAAATGCCGCCCGCAAGGACTTCCCGGGTCAGGTTTTCGATAATCTCCAAAGCCTTCTGACCGCCAACCGGATCTACAGCGGCGATAAAAACCCTTCCATCGTCTTCGATGTCAATTTCAGCCTTGGTTTCTTCAATAATCTTTTTAATTATTTTTCCACCTGGACCAATGACATCCCTGATTTTTTCCGGATCGATCACGATATGCAGAATCCTTGGCGCATATGGAGACAATTCTTCTCTGGGAGCCGGCAAAACCGCTGTCATTTTACCAAGGATAAAAATCCTGCCCTCACGGGCCTGTTTAAGCGCCTGTTCAAGAATCTCGCCTGTGACTCCGGTTATTTTGATATCCATTTGCAGCGAAGTGACCCCGTTTTCCGTTCCCGCAACTTTAAAATCCATATCTCCCAGGTGATCCTCAAGCCCTTGAATATCTGTAAGCACCACAATCCTGTCGTCTTCCTTGATTAACCCCATAGCCACACCGGCTACCGGCGCTTTGATCGGAACTCCCGCATCCATCAGGCTCATGCAGCTGGCGCAAACGCTGCCCATAGATGAAGATCCGTTTGACTCCAAAACTTCCGAGACAATCCTGATTGCATATGGAAAATTTTCTTCTACTGGGATAACCGGCGCTAAAGACCTTTCCGCCAGCGCCCCGTGCCCTATTTCCCTGCGCCCGGGGGATCTCATGAACCTTACTTCTCCGGTGCTGTACGGTGGGAAATTGTAATGGTGCATAAACCGCTTAGACTCTTCGATACCAAGACCGTCTAAGATCTGTTCGTCGGAAATCGGACCCAGAGTTGTTACCGACAACACCTGAGTCTGCCCCCTTGTAAATAAAGCAGAGCCGTGTGCCCTGGGCAAGATTCCCGCTTCTATGGTAATTGGGCGGATCTCACCGGGAGTCCGTCCGTCAATCCGGATCCCCTGGTTGAGAATAAAGCTCCTGACTATCTTCTTCTCTACATCTTCTATGATATTTTTGATGAAAGATTCCTGTTCGCTGAACGTGGAAGCAAGGTTCTCAAACAATTCTGCCTTAACCTCACTCAGATAACTTTCCCTGTCTTTTTTACTTAGTTTTTCGTTAATGCACCGGTTAACGGCTTCACCGATCTTCCCCGTAGCCATTTCAAATACCGTGGCTTCCATTTCCGTGTTGCTTTCGGGAAGAGACAGTTCAACCTTGGGGTAGGCCAATCCGAGAGCAAGGGCTTCCTCACGGAAAGACTCTATAAAATCTACGATCTCCTTTATCTTTTCATGCCCGGTATTTATACCCGCCAGCAATTCGGCTTCCAAGACCTCTTGAGCGCCGGCTTCAACCATCATTATCGCATCACGCGTTCCTGCAATAGTAAGCTGCATCCTGCTTTTTTGCTTTTCTTCCAGGGTTGGATTAATAACGTAACGATTGTCGACAAGCCCTACGATCAGCCCGCCTATAGGATTGGGGAAAGGTATGCCGCTTATATGTAAAGCGGCCGATGTGCCGATCATAGCTGCGATTTCATGAGGATTATCCTGGTCTACCGATAGTACGGTAGCAACGATCTGTACTTCATTGTGCAGGCCTTTGGGAAAAAGCGGCCTGATCGTCCGGTCGATTAAACGTGCCGAAAGGGTTGCTTTTTCACTGGGCCTGCCTTCTCTTTTTATAAAGCCCCCGGGGATTTTGCCGACAGCGTACAGCCTTTCCTCATAATCAACTGTAAGCGGAAAGAAATCTATTCCCTCCCTGATTGTCTCAGCCATTGTGGCCGTTACCAGAACAACTGTATCTCCGCACCTTACAAGTACGGCGCCGCCGGCTTGCTTGGCAACTTTTCCCGTTTCCAGCCGTATCTTGCCGCTTCCTATATCCAACTCTTTTACCAAACATGCCTGTTCAGCCATAAAAAAAGTAAAACCTCCCGTATTAAACTTTAATCTTAAACATTTAACTGTCTCTTTTATAGTTTTCTTCAAAAAAAGCGGGATTAACCCGCTTTTTTTATACTATCTCCTCAAACCTAACCTTTCAATTACTG
The DNA here is from genome assembly GCA_003513005.1 of Desulfotomaculum sp. Classification (NCBI taxonomy): domain Bacteria; kingdom Bacillati; phylum Bacillota; class Clostridia; order Eubacteriales; family Desulfotomaculaceae; genus Desulfotomaculum; species Desulfotomaculum sp. The sequence goes on along the minus strand of DOTD01000087.1, from coordinate 23,873 downwards.
TTCGGTAACGGTCAAAATCGGAGTCTTTCAGGTAATTTAAAAGCGCACGGCGCTGACCGACCATTTTTAATAATCCCCTTCGGGAATGGAAATCCTTCTTGTGGATTTTTAAATGCTCGGTTAGATTGTTAATTCTCCTTGACAGTATCGCGATTTGAACTTCAGGAGAACCAGTATCGTTTTCGTGCAACCTGAAATCACCGATAACCGACTGCTTTTCTTCTGCCGTAAAGGCCATGAGTTCACCTCCTCAATTCGGCCTAATCGCTGCAAACTGGGTAAGCCGTCACTTCGTAACCTACTACCCGGTAAGCAGTTCATTAAAACCCCAAATAGCTTATTCTAACTCTTCCCAATCACCGTAATAACCAAACGGCCCTCCGGAATATCCTTGGCTACTATATCAAAAACACGCCGTGAAACCGACATAAAACCTCTGAATCGGGTCGCTGTTGGAATACGTCCTGGAATGCCGCTTGCGGCGTTAATGAGATCAGCTACTGTTATCTTATCCTGACGCAGATCTTTTAACCGCTTGCGGGCATGCTCGGTTACTATGATCAGCATTTAAAAAACCTGTCTAAAATGCTTTCATAACTGCGGAACGGTTTTCTTCTTCCTGGGCAATAAAAGCAAAAAGCGCATCCTGGAATGCTATTATTGCTGGATTTTCCACGTTCGCATGGCGATAGATCTGCTCCAATTCATTTTTTAGTTCCTGGAACTCATCGCTCAAACAAATTAGAGAAATTGAACTAATCCACTTTTTTATTTCTTCCTCAGTAGAATTAGAGTTTGGATCCCCCATATCGTTTTCCCTTTCCGGCCAGAGCGTCGGCCGCCTGAGTTCACTATGTTTCAACGATGATTATATAATCGCTTCTTATCCTTTTGGTAGTGGTTTCATTGTAACATAGCAGAACGTTAAAAGTAAACTTTTTCTATGGGAAGGAAGCAACTACTCTGAAAATTAACTATCCTCAGGAAGGTCAACTGCCTACGTGCTCATGTTCGCCTCAGGGCGTCGTTCATTTTTTAAGGAAAAACTCAGGAATTTTCACGCGCTCTTTGAATATCCTGCCTGATCTGAACAATTAACTCGTCTGAAGAAGAAAATTTCTTTTCATCACGGAGCCGTCTTGTAAAATGAACGCTGACAATTTTCCCGTAAAGGTCTCCGGTAAAATCCAGAAGGTGAACCTCTACTCCCGGTCTTGAGCTGTAATCATAAAAGGTCGGGCGGTTGCCTATGTTGGCAACCCCCAGATAAGTATCCTGTTCAACATCTACTTTCACAACATAAACACCATTGGCTGGAAGAAGAAAATCCATACTGTATTCAAGGTTAATTGTAGATATGCCAAGAGCGGCGCCTCGCCTGTCGCCAACAACGACCACCCCTTCAAAAAAGGGCGGGTAACCCAGGAATCTTGCCGCTTCCGCAACTTCTCCTTCTTTTAAAAGATTCCTGATTAATGTGCTGCTGACTGCCTGATTGTCTACGATTACAGGCGGTAAAACATGGAGCCTGTAATCACACCTGCCGCTGTATTCTTCTAAAAGAGCAGCCGTTCCGCGTCCTTTATAACCAAAAGTATAATTATATCCTATAAATACATCCCGAACATTTAAACCCTCATAAAGTACCTTCTCAATAAAAACCTCCGGCTCCATCCGTGAAAATTCCAGTGTGAAGGGTATCCTGAAGAGAAGATCAACACCCATCTTCGAAATCAATTTTTCTTTTACCTCCTGAGTGAGGAGCAGCGGCGGAGCATTTTTGGAATTTAACACCATTTCCGGGTGAGGATGAAAAGTAAAGACAGCCGATTTTTCTTCCAGCCGCAGGGCAGTATTCACCAGGGCGCCGAGCAGTTTCTGATGACCGAGATGAACTCCGTCAAAATTGCCTAAACCCACGGCAATACTTGCTTGTTTTCCCTTAAAGCCCTGCCACGATTGATAAATCTCCATAACCCTATTCCTCCGATTAAAGGTTCAGCCAGTTGTTCGCTAAAGTATCTAAAAGATTTCGTAACTATCCTGAGTATTAACTTACGCGCTCATGTATTTAAAACAACAATCGGCTTCAAGCAGTAGCCTTCCGTATTAGTTTCCTCCCGAACGTTTGCAATGGCTAACAGGTTCTCACCATTGCACAGCCTTACAGGTTCGTTAAATGAGAGTTTCTGTTGGGGCAGGTCAGTCAATCCTGAAGCATACAGGCAGTTCCCGGCTCTTACTGCCGGCAGCGAACTCGTTTTAACCTGAATTTCAGCAAGGTGACTGAGAGCTTCTTTTGCGCTAATTAGGTTCTCTTCCAACAGATTCTCATCTTTGAGAACCTGTATTTCTTCCAACGTTATTGCTTTATCCAAATTGAACATACCGGCTCTAGTACGTAATAAGAACCTGACATGAGCCCCGCAGTTGAGCTTTTCCCCTATATCCATACACAGCGAACGAATGTAAGTTCCCGCCGAGCAAACCACATCCAATACGGCAAGCGGTGTTTCGGTTTTCCAGTCAACCAGCCTTTTAAGTTGGAGGCTGTATAATTTAACCATTCTTGGACGGCGTTCTACAATACGGCCGGCACGCGCAAGTTCATAAAGCCTTTTACCCTGAAAATGCATAGCCGACGTCATCGGGGGAATTTGTTTGGTTTCACCTGTAAAGTTCTCTAATTCACTTTCCAAACTTGCAGCGGATAAATTGGAACCATCACATTTATTTATAACCTCGCCGGAGATATCACCCGAAGTTGTCGATATCCCAAAAGCAACCTCAACTCTGTATTCCTTGTCGTTTTCGAGAAAACGGATCACCCTCGTCGCGTGCCCCAGACATACAGGCAGGACACCGGCCGCTAAAGGGTCAAGGGTTCCGGTATGGCCAACCTTGCGCACACCAGTTAAGCGCCTGATCAGACTAACCACATCATGAGAGGTCATCCCGGGCGGTTTCAGCACATTGAGAATACCGTTCATCCTGTGCTTGCATACCCCTTTTCGTTTCTTCAATCAGCTTCAACGCTTCAGAAACAATCTTTGCCTGAAGGCTTTTAAGATCCCCATTGATTACGCAGCCAGCGGCGCGGACGTGGCCTCCGCCACCGAAAAGAGATGCCAGCCTGTTAACATCAACAATTTCTTTCGAGCGAAAACCTACTTTATAAAGATTGGGTGAAATCTCACGGAAAAACATCGCCACTTCTACACCGCGTATTGAACGGATATAACCGATTAAGCCATCTGTGTTTTCATCTCTGGCATTGAGGCGATCCAGCATATCCCGCTCTACGCTTACCCAGGCTACACGCCCGCAGGGACTTAATTCTAATGTTTTCAAAGCATTTTCAAGAACGATCAGATTAATTAACGGTTTTTGTTCGTTGATCATCAGGTTGATCCAAACGGACGAGGCGCCCTGCTCTATTAGCAACGCTGCCCGCCGGTGCGTTTCAGGTGTGGTGTTTTCATATTGAAAAGAGCCTGTATCAGTAACAATTCCGGTATATAAACATGTGGCGATCTCGGAGGTAACCTCGATCCCCAAAAAACCGATCAGATCCTGGATTATCTCCGCGGTCGCCGCATGAAAAGAACTAATATAGTTATAATGGCCAAATTCATAGGAGCCGACATGATGGTCAATATTTATCACAGTCAACGGCCTCTCCAACAGAGCCCGAAGAGGTCCCAAACGTTCCGGAACAGAGCAATCTAAAACAACCATAAAATCATACTGCCCTTTAAATACCTCCTGGCCGATTACAAACTCGTTTACACCCGGTAAAAAGCCGAAAATTTCCGGGACTGGATCAGGAAGAGTAATAGTAACATCCTTGCCCATCCGGCTAAGCGCAAGTCCTAACGCCTTTACCGAACCGATACAGTCGCCGTCAGGCATCACATGCCCGGCAATCACCAGTTTATTTGCATTATGAAGCATTCCTGCAATAAGGCGCAGGTCAGTCATTTACTGTGTATTCCTTTCCTTCGTTGATCTCCCTTAACAACTCCATTACGCGTATACTTTGCACAACCGAAGTGTCCAATTTAAACGATATATCCGGTGTATGCCTCATTCTGATCCTTTTTCCAAGCTCGCTTCTTAAATATCCGTGCGCTTTGGAAAGGGCTTCCATTGTTGCATTTTGCTCATCCGCGGATCCATAGATACTGACATGAATTTTAGCACTGCTCAGGTCGGATGAAACTACCACCCTGGTAATGGTGATAAAACCCATCCGCGGGTCTTTAACTTCGTTATGAAGCATTGCCGAAAATTCCTTTTTTATAGTTTCCGCAAGACGCTCAGGCCTGTAGGACATTTTTTTACCCCCAAATCTTGGAGCCAGACTAAAATGCTATAGTTCTCTTTTTATTATTTCGGTAGCAACTGCCTCTATAATATCGCCTTCTTTAACTTCATTAAATTTTTCCAAGGCCAGCCCACATTCATAACCCTGCATAACTTCACGCACATCGTCCTTGAAACGCTTAAGTGAATCAAGTTTTCCTTCAAAGATGACCTTGTCTTCACGGATAATCTTCACTTTGGCATCCCGGGTAATCTTTCCTTCAGTTACATAACAGCCTGCAATAGTACCGATTCTGGAAGCGCTAAATGTTTTCCTCACTTCGGCGCGGCCAATAACCACTTCCTTGTATTCAGGTTCCAATAAGCCGCTCATTGCAGCCTTGACATCATTTATAGCATCATAAATAACCCGGTACATACGCACATCAACCTTTTCAAGCTCGGCGGCGCGCCGGGCGTTAACAGACGGGCGTACGTTAAATCCAACAATTATTGCATTGGAAGCAGAAGCAAGCAATATATCGGCCTCGCTAATCATCCCCACACCGCTGTGGATCGTGTTAACTCTGACCTCCTGGGTGGACAACCCTTCCAGAGACTGCCTCAGGGCTTCCGCTGAACCCTGAACGTCTGCCTTGATAATTATATTGAGATCTTTGATCTGACCTTTTTCAATCTGTTTAAAAAGATCGTCCAGTGAAACTCTGGGTATCGAAGTTTTAATATTTTCTTCCCGCTTGCGTAATATACGTTTAGCCGCGATCTGACGGGCCATTTTTTCCTCTGCCACAGCATAAAGCGTATCTCCCGCTAACGGAACGTCGGAAAAACCCAGCACCTCGGCAGGCGTTGAAGGCCCTGCATTCTTTAACCTGCGGCCCAGGTAATCCATCATCGCCCGCACCCTGCCGGATGCCGTACCGGCAATGATATTATCTCCTATATGGAGTGTGCCTTCCTGAATCAGAACAGTAGCTACAGGCCCGCGCCCCTTATCCAGTTTAGCCTCAACTATCGTACCTCGCGCCGGCCGGTTTGAGTTGGTTCTCAAATCATTTACTTCAGCGACCAGAAGAATCATTTCAAGCAGTTCGTCCAGACCCTGACCGGTTTTTGCGCTTACCGGAACACAAATGGTCTGACCGCCCCATTCTTCTGCAATTAAGCTATGCTCTGTCAGCTGCTGCTTGACTTTATCAATGTTAGCGTCCGGTTTGTCTATTTTATTTATAGCTACAATAATAGGAACTCCCGCTGCCTTGGCATGGTTTATAGCTTCAACGGTCTGTGGCATAATACCGTCTTCCGCGGCGACTACCAAAACAGCTATATCTGTTATCCGGGCGCCTCTAGCCCGCATTGCCGTAAAAGCTTCGTGGCCCGGCGTATCGATAAAAGTTATCTTTTTATTATTCCTTTCCACCTGATAGGCCCCGATATGCTGGGTAATTCCTCCCACTTCACTGGCTATAACATTAGTTTCGCGGATCGCGTCCAGTAATGATGTTTTTCCGTGGTCAACATGCCCCATTACAGTTACAACGCAGGGTCTTGACTGAAGGTTTGCGGTATCCTCTTCACTTTCCTGCTCAAGCATTGCCTCCTGGTCAAGTTCTATCTTTACCTGAACTTCGAAGCCAAGTTCTCCCGCGATTATGATGGCTGTTTCGTTATCTATTTCTTGATTAATTGTGGCCATAACCCCCAAAGCCATCAGTTTTTTTATGACTTCGGCGGGGCTCTTTCTCATTTTTGAAGCCAGTTCCTGTATAGTAACAGTTTCGCCAATGACAACCGGTTTCTTTTCAACCGGATGAGGCGGCAATGATCTCTGGGGTTGACCCTGTACACGCCTTCCCCCGGCAACAGGACGCAGTTTTTGTTCAGCCGTCCTTTGATCACGCCATCCCTTACCCTTGCCAAAGGACCGCCCATCTCCCGCCGGCCGTGCCTTTTCGCCTTTTTGCTTATCCGGCCTTGCTACTACTCTCTCCTGTGCTTTAACCTCATCAGGAACCTTGGGGACTTTGAGCTGTTCCGGTTTTAATTTCGGAGCAGGCAGTCCTTTTGCATCCCGGACGGGACGTCCGGCGCCAGCGGCGGGACCGGGACTTCTTAAGTTCCTTGCCCCACTTTGGGTTTCTCCTCTTGCCGGAGGAAACTGTGGCTTTCCTGGACGCGGTGAATATCCCTGAGAAGGTTTTTCAGCAGCCCGATTACGTAACGGCTCCTGAACCGGCCTGGAAACGGCTCCTGCTGCCGGCGTTTTGGCCTCCACTGCCGGCGGCGCCGGTTGTACTGCCGGCGGCGCCGGCGGAACTGCGGGCTGAGCTGTTTTCGCGTGCTGAATATCGCCCTTTAAAAACGGGCGTTCCTGAAAACGCCGGTCCGGAGGTCTTGAGGGAACCCGGTCTACCAATCCAGGACCGGAAGAATACTTGGAATCCCGCCATTTCCTGTCCGTCCCCGAATCAGTTTTCGCAGTATCCGGGGTTGATGGCTTTGGTTCAATTTGAGCCTTTGCCGCTCTTTCTTTTTCGAACTCCACACGCAGGCGCTCCTCATCTTTCTCATCAACTGTACTTGCGTGTGATTTCACAGTTATTCCGAGAAGCGACAACCTTCTAATCATTTCCTTGCTTTCTATCTTAAATTCTTTGGCTAACTCGTGCACCCGTTTTTTTGCCATGAATCCACCTCCCCAGTCTATAAGGCGACTAACTTTGCAAAACCCCGGCCTTTAAAGCTTCCAGGATTTCTTTGGGAACAGGCTGTCCGAATGTTCTCTCCAGGCGTTTTGCTTTAATTGCTTTCTGGATGCATTCTAATCCGGGACAAACGTAAGCGCCCCGTCCAGCTTTTTTGCCTGTAGAGTCTATTTCAATAATTCCCTCGGGAGTGCGGACAAGACGAACCAGTTCTTTCTTGGGCCGTTTTTCCTGACAGCCAAGGCACACCCGAAAAGGTATTTTTTTAACTTTTGTCATCAACAGGCAAACTCCTTATTCCGCGTAATCCTGTGTATAACCGGCGTACTCGCGCTGGTAGATTTCCTCCATTTGGGATTCACTTTTAATGTCAATCTTCCAGCCAGTGAGCTTTGCAGCCAACCGGGCATTTTGCCCTTCTTTACCAATAGCCAAAGAGAGCTGAAAGTCTGGAACGATAACCCGCGCTACTTTTTCCTCCTCCCAGATCTCTACCGCAACAACCTTAGCAGGGCTTAACGAAGCGGCAACATATTTGGAAGAATCCGGGTCCCATTTGATCACATCGATTTTTTCCCCGTTCAACTCGTTCACAATCGCCTGAACCCGCATTCCTTTAGGACCCACACATGCGCCAACCGGATCAATATTTTCATCTCTTGAAAATACAGCTATTTTTGAACGGTAACCCGCCTCCCGGGCAACCGATTTCAATTCTACAATTCCTTCAAAAAGTTCCGGAACCTCCAGTTCAAAAAGCCTTTTCAACAGCCCCGGGTGTGTTCTGGAAACAAAAACCTGAGGTCCCTTGGTGGTTTTCTTGACTTCTAAAATATATGCTTTAATCCGGTCACCCTGACGGTGTGTTTCCCCGGGGACCCTTTCATTTGCCGCAAGTATTGCTTCTGCTTTTCCAAGCTCTATATATACGTTTTTTTGTTCTACTCTCTGGACGACACCAGTAATGATATCGCCTTCACGGTTAATGTATTCCTTGTAGACGAGATTCCGCTCAGCTTCGCGTATCCTTTGCATAACTACCTGTTTTGCTGTCTGCGCTGCAATTCGTCCAAAATTCCGTGGTGTTACCTCACTCTCAATTACTTCTCCCAAATCGTAACGGGGATCCAATGATTGAGCTTCTTCAATTGATATTTCCAACTTGGGGTCAAGGACTTCCTTTACTGCAACATGTTGGGCAAAGACCTGGTAATCGCCTGTTTCCCTGTTTATCTGCACCCGAGCGTTTTGTGCGGAACCAAAGTTTCTTTTATAAGCGGAAAGCAGGGCTGCCTCGATTGTCTCCAGTAGAATATCAACCGGCACTCCTTTTTCTTTCTCCAAGGCGTAAAGCGCTTCAAGAAACTCACTGTTCACCCTTAGGTACCCCCTTACCTCCAAAAACTTCCGCGACTAAATGGGCCGAAGCTATATTTTGCAAGCTAATCAAAATGTTGTTGTTCTTTTTCTGATCTTTCAGAACAAGAGTTGATTCAGAAAGATCAACCAGATGTCCGATGTGTTCTTTTTTACCTTCCTGAGACTTGAAAGTAATAATTTTTACCATGCTCCCCCGAAAACGCATAAAATCTTCAATTGTTTTTAAAGGTCTCTCAATACCAGGTGAAGAGACCTCTAAAATATAGGTATGCTGTATTGGATCGCGGCTGTCCAAAGCACTGTCCAGTTCTCGTGATAACGCCTGACAATCATCCAATGTTACTCCGCCTTTTTTGTCTATAAACACTCTAAGGTACCAACTACCCCCCTCTTTCTTGTATTCCACATCTACCAGTTCCAAACCGAGTTGGCCGGCTAAAGGCGCCGCCAGATCGCTTACAAACGCGGTGACCTTTTTTTGAAGCATAGGGGGAAAACCCTCCCAATAAATATAATGGCCATTAAACCAAATCCAGTTATAAGACGAAAGAGTGGGCAATTCCCCACTCTTCGATAACTTCTTTCCAATCTGTTGCTAAGTATAGCACAAAAAAACAGTCTTAGCAAGCATTAAATCTTATCTTAACGGAGGCTGATCACCCGTTTTTTGATTTATCCGGAATACCCCCGGTAAAGTAGCCAGCTTGTTTAGTACTGTAATCAGATCTATTCTGTATGGAGTTTTTATGGTAATCTCAACTATACATCTGTTTTCCATTTTACTGAAATTGATATGCTTTATCTGAACACCTGATTCCTCAAGTGTAGGGCTGATTTTATCGATATCCTCCGAGCTGCTGTCCACTTCAACGACAATAACATTGTCACGGCGCCCGCCGCGCATTAAATCTTCAATAGTACCCAGAACGATTAAAGCAAATAATACTAAAAAGGTCCCTGTTGCAGCCACAAGGTAAAAACCCCCTCCAACAGCCAGGCCGACACATGCTACAACCCAGAGGCTTGCGGCAGTCGTCAGGCCCCTGACAACAGATCCCTCGCGTAAGATTGCGCCGGCGCCTAAAAAACCAATCCCACTGATTACCTGGGCGGCAATCCGTCCCGCATCTCCATTATAAAGAAAAAACATCTGCTCGGAAATCAGCATGCATACGGCAGCGCCGATGCAAACAAGAACATGCGTCCGGAAACCGGCGGAATATTTGAGCGCCTTCATATAAATTCGTTCGCGCTCTAAACCTATAGCCCCACCCAGGATAAAAGCAAGCGTAAGCCGGATAACTATTTCCTTTTCGCTGATCATTGTCCTTGCACCTGATATTTACTCTTTCCCGCTAGATTCTAGCCGCTTCCAAGTTTACGGAACCTATATAATCCTCAATTATCCTTACAACAGACTGAGCTGCCAGGGGTTTGCCCAGATGCGAAGCGGAAATAGACATTTTCTTTAAACGGCGGGGTTCATTTAAGTATTCCCCTACTTTATTGGACAGATCCCTGATATTGCCGGCCTGTACGGCTGCTCCCGCCTTGCATAGAAACTCAGCATTGCGGACTTCCTGGCCTGGAATCGGATCAACAATAAAGATCGGCAATCCTTTGGCCAGGGCCTCCGCGCAGGTTAGGCCCCCTGCCTTGCCGATCATTAAATCGGCAACTGACATTAGCTCATGAACATTATCAACAAATCCCAGTACTGTTACCGGATTTCTGAAGCCAGGGATCATACGTTCCAGTTTAGCCCGCAATGTTTCGTTGTAGCCTGTAACTACAATAACCTGGCAGGGAATACCGCCGTCTCCCAAAGCTTTGACTATATCGGAAATCGGCCCCATACCCAGGCCGCCTCCCATAACCAGTATTGTCTTCAAATTCTGCTGCAAAGAAAGTTTGGACTTAACCTCAGACTTGTCAACAGAATTTAAAAAACAACTGTCAATAGGTATTCCACAGGCGTGGACATTATCCATATTGTATTTATAATCTTTAAACGTCTTTTTAATCTCCTCGGCGGCAATTGAATACAAATCAACCTTGGGGAAAACCCAGAAAGGGTGCACGGTAAAATCAGTAAGAACACCAGCCAGCAGACCCGTATATTCACTCCGCTCCTTTAACCTGTTTACAACACCGATCGGAAATGGATGCGTGCAAATTATAACTTGCGGAGAATAAACACTCAGCAACTGGTTAAGTCTCGGGGCGGTTACAACATTTAAAACCCTGTTAAATTCTTCTCTGGCGGTTCCTTGAAGAATACTCTCTTTTTCAGCCAGGCGGTAAAGATAGCCATAAAAAGCGGGAGTAATTTTCAAAATTTCCATGTAGGTATTGCTGACCATTTTATCCCAAATAGGATTTGTAGAACGAAATGTATCAAGAATATTAACTTCTGTATAAGGATTCCTTTTTAAAATTGCCTCTTTGATGGCCGTCGATGCCCGTATATGGCCTTCTCCGATTGAGACTGACAAAATGAGAACCCGTTTCAACATGATTTTCTCCATCCTACTAGATTTGGCTGCAATATTCTTTTACATAGCCAACTACTTGTTCTAAAGGAACGGTAACAACCAGGCCGCTTTTACGTTGAAACACTTCTATATTGCCGCTTTCAACCGCTTGTTTACCAATAATCAGACGCAAAGGATATCCAATTAGATCGGCGTCTTTAAATTTAACACCGGCCCTTTCCGGACGGTCGTCCAGGACCGCTTCCATACCTGCGCTTAAAAGCAATTCGTAAACCCTTTCCGCCAGTTCAAACTGCCCGCTTTCCCTGGTGTTTACGGGAACAACCAGCGCCTGGTAAGGCGCAATGCTGACAGGCCAGATTATTCCATTCTGATCATGGTTTTGCTCGACAGACGCAGCCATGGTACGCGTTACGCCGATACCGTAAGTCCCCATACAAATGGGAATACTATTGCCCTTCTCGTCAAGATAATTGGCTCCAAGGGCTTTACTGTACTTATAGCCCAGTTTGAAAACCTGCCCGACTTCAATCCCTCTTGCTTCTTCCAAAGCAGAACCGCAGATTGGGCAGGGATCGCCTGACTGTACCTGGCGCAGGTCGGCAATCTGATCCGGATTAAAATCGCGCTCCGGATTTACGTTTATAAAATGCGCATCGTCTTTGTTCGCCCCTGAAACAGCGTTGGCCATCCCCACAACTTCTAAATCAGCGACCAGCCTTAAACCTTTTAAGCCCACCGGCCCGGCAAAACCGACTTTCGCTCCGCTTAACCTTTCCACTGCCTCCGCGTCAGCCAGATCACACCTGAGAACACCGAGCGCCTTTTGTATCTTTACCTGATTGATAATTCGGTCGCCTCTTACAAGAGCCGCCACGTACCCGGCCTCTGTTTCATAAAGCAGGGTTTTAATTAGTTTTTGAGGCTCAACACCCAAAAATAAAGTAACTTCCTCGACAGTCCGCTTCCCCGGTGTAGCCACTTCCGCCAGCAGGCCGGGTTCTTCGAAATCAACTCTTTTCTTCACAGGTGATGCCGCTCTTTCTACATTGGCGGCATAGCCACAGTCATTCTGGCTGCAGAAAACCAGCAATGCTTCCCCTGTTTCAGCCAGGACCATAAACTCGTGCGTATCGCTGCCCCCAATTGCGCCTGAATCAGCTTCTACCGGACGAAAATAAAGACCGCAGCGTTCAAATATTCTCGTGTATGCGTTAAACATTTTCTGATAGCTGACCTCCATGCCGGCTTCGTCGCGATCAAAAGAATAAAGGTCTTTCATAATAAACTCACGGCCGCGGATTAATCCAAACCGGGGTCTGCGTTCATCCCGGTACTTATTCTGGATCTGGTAAAGCAGGAGGGGAAGCTGCCTGTATGATTTAACCTCGTTGCGAACTAAGTCCGTGATTATTTCTTCATGGGTGGGTCCAAGGCAAAAAACTCTTCCGTGCCGGTCTTTCAGACGGAATAATTCCGGGCCGTAAACATCCCAACGCCCCGATTCCTGCCAGATCTCAGAAGGCTGAATGATCGGCATGATAATCTCCTGGGCTCCCTCCCTGTTCATCTCTTCCCTGACTATCGCCTCAATTTTCTTAATTACTTTCAAACCCAGCGGCAGCAATGTATATACACCTGCTGCTGACTTGCGTATAAAACCCGCCCTTAATAACAGCTGATGGCTGATTATTTCGGCTTCAGCCGGCGCCTCGCGCAATGTGGGAAGCAGCAGTTGTGAAACTCTCATTTTTAAATCACCCCGGTCAAGATAATTGTATGTCCTGTTTTTATGAAATTAGATTGTGAACAACAACACCCTTTAAACCCTCGGGCCCGGTTAAACTCGGCGCTATGCGTCTCAAACAGTAGCCTCGCTTATCCTCGGGTTCACTCGTTCTTTGAATGAATCGCTGTTTGCGCCGCCAACTGTTCCGCTTCCCGAACAAGCTCACTGACAAGTTCTTTTTCCTGAACGGACTTGATGATCTTCCCCTGTCGAAAAATCAAACCGGTTCCTTTCCCTCCGGCCACACCTAGATCAGCGTTCTTAGCTTCCAGAGGACCGTTTACAACACATCCCATCACCGCTATTTTTAACGGCGCGGTGATCCCTTCCAGCTTTTCTTCAACTTCAACGGCTATTTTGATAATGTCAATTTGAGTCCTCGCACAGGTCGGGCACGAGATGAGCTCAATACCCCTTGAACGCAACCCGAGAGATTTTAAAATATCATAGCCGACCCTTACTTCCTCAAGCGGGCTCCCCGTCAAAGACACTCTGATTGTGTCGCCTATTCCCTTCGACAGGAGAATTCCTATCCCAACGGCGGATTTTACGGCGCCGGAACGCAACGTACCCGCCTCTGTAACTCCCAAGTGAAGCGGGTAGTCCGTTTTTTCAGAAAGCATCTGATAAGCTTCCAACATCATCGGCACATCGGAAGACTTAACAGACACCTTTAGATCAAAAAATCCTACTTCCTCGAGCAGGCGGATTTCCCGTAAAGCGCTTTCCACAAGCGCTGAGGCTGTAGGCTTACCATGTTTATCCAACAGATCCTTGGCCAGTGAACCGGCATTTACTCCGATTCGTATCGGTACTTTTTTTTCTCTGGCCGCCGCGGCAATTTTAACGACTTTCTCCCTGCTGCCGATATTTCCCGGATTGATGCGCAGGCCGTCAACACTTCTTTCCAGAGCGGCAAGGGCAAGGCGATAATCGAAGTGAATGTCTGCAACCAATGGAATATTTATCTGATTTTTGATCAGGAGCAAAGCATCCGCCGCTTCCAGATCAGGTACAGCAACACGGACAATTTCACAACCTGCGAGAGTTAACTTATTAATCTGTTCTACAGTAGCCGCCACATTCCTGGTATCAGTGTTGGTCATAGACTGGACGGATATTGGAGCTCCGCCCCCGACATGAACTGTTCCAATCCGGACAGGCCGGGTTTTTTTGCGTTCCATAATAAAACCCTTTCTTAAACCTGATCGCTTAAAATCACTTTTGAATTAACTGCAGCACATCGTTATAAGTGACAAATACGAAAAACAGCAGCAAAATTCCAAATCCAATCAGGTGAACGAGATTTTCCTTTACTGGATCAACCGGCCGGCCCCGGAGCCATTCTATGACTAAAAACATTATCCTGCTTCCATCTAAAGCGGGAATGGGGAAAAGGTTAAAAAGGCCCAAATTTATACTTAAAAACGCAGCCAACTGCAGCAGATTAGAAACTCCTAATCCGACCGCATTTTTAATTTCATAAATTATTCTGACCGGCCCGCCAAGATCAGCGGGTAATTTGCCTATGATCATCTGGCCGATTAAATCTATTATTAATACGACAAACCGCCCCGTATATTCCGTCCCTTTGGCAAGAGCGCTAAAAGGGTCCAGGCGTTGATTTTGGTAAGCCGGGTAGATGCCCATCTTGCCCTGGCCTTTCTCATCATGGCTGGTCAGGACAAGTATCTTCTGCCGCTTCCCGGAGCGCTCCACGGTTACTGTAACAACCTGATCAGGATGGGAGTTAATAATTGCAGACATCTTCTCCCACTCCCACCTGTTGACCTGTTCCCCGTCAATCGCAATAATTCTGTCACCGTCCTTTAAGCCGGCCAATTCCGCAGGCCCGCCGGGGACGAGTTTTCCCACAACAGTGCTGGGTATTGGGAACCCTGAATAAACAAAAACAGCGGCAAATAAAAGGACAGCAAGCACAAAATTCATCAGCGGGCCGGCCGAAATAACCGCAATCCGCTGAAGCACGGTTTTCTTATTAAAGGACTTTTCATCGTCAATAACAGGAACGTTATCGTCTTGCTCCATACCGGCCATGCGCACAAAACCGCCTATCGGAAACACTCTCAGATTATATGTGGTTTCGCCTTTTATAAAACTGGCCAGTTTAAAACCAAACCCGACACTGAATTCCTGAACCCTTATCCCTACTCTTTTTGCAACAATAAAATGACCGAATTCATGAAAGATAATCATCAACCCGAAGATAACAACGGCAGCCAAAAATGTTTGCATTGCTAACAACCGGCAATCTCCCTCGCTTGTTGCCGCGCCCAGTTATCGGCGGCATAGATATCGTTAATTTCAGTATACTCCCTAACCTGATGCTTATCCATAACCTCGTCAATAATTTCCGGAATACGGGTAAATCCTATTTTTTCGGCTAAAAAACACTCTACTGCGATCTCATTCGCGGCATTCAAAACCACCGGCATTGTGCCTCCCTCCCGGCAGGCCTCGATAGCCAATGAAAGGCAGCGAAAGCGTTTCAGATCCGGGCTTTCGAAAGCTAAGTCTCCCACATTATCCCAGTTTATTCTTGGCAGTTCATTAAACCAGCGTGCAGGATAAGTAAGCGCATATTGAATGGGTATGCGCATATCCGGAGCTCCCAACTGGGCTAGAGTTGAACCGTCAATAAATTCAACCATGGAATGGATGATGCTTTGAGGATGAATTAACACTTTTATACGGTCATAGTTTAAATCAAACAACCATCTGGCTTCAATTATTTCCAAACCCTTGTTCATTAAAGTCGCCGAATCAATAGTTACCTTGCGCCCCATCTTCCAATTCGGATGATTAAGCGCCATCTCTACGGTCACACCCGATAAATCAGCCGGGCCCAAGCGAAATGGACCACCCGAAGCAGTAAGAAGTATCCGGGCGATCTCATCCCTGGGAACTCCGTCCAAACACTGCCAGATTGCCGAGTGCTCACTGTCCAGCGGCAAAATATTTACATTCGCCCGGGCAGCCATCTCTATGACCAATCCGCCTGCAGTTACAAGAGTTTCTTTATTTGCCAGAGCTATGTCCTTACCCGCTTTAATTGCCGCCAGCGTTGGAATAAGGCCGGCAATACCGGGAACAGCTATAATTACAATATCCGCCTGTGTATCCGCCGCCGCGCTGATTAAGCCCTGTTCTCCCCAGCATAATTCCGGGAGAACGTCCTGCTTAAGGTTCCGGGAGATTTCCCGGATTTCCTTTTCCTGAGACATAGATACTATTTCGGGATCGAACTCCCGGATTTGATCCAGCATGACTTTCCAATTGCTTCCTGCGGCCAACCCGACAACCCGAAATTCAGATGGAAACTGGTGAATCACTGACAGAGCCTGCCGGCCGATGGACCCGGTACTCCCGATAATAGAAATTTTTTTCATAGTTTTTGACGACTCCACCTTATTTAGCCCTGCTTGTGAAATATACTTTAACAGCCGCCTGGATTATGATTAACAGGATCGGGCCTAAAATCAGACCGGCCGCGCCGAACGCTTTCAAGCCGGCATATATGGCCAGCAGGACGGCAAGAGGATGAAGCCCCAGACTTTGAGCAACTACCCTTGCTTCCAGCATCTGGCGCACTCCCCAGACAAGAGCGTAAACAAACAGTAGTTTTATCGCAAATGAAGTATGGCCGCTGATAAAGGACCAGATCGCCCAGGGTAGAAAAATGGTAGCAGGACCTAATACAGGTATTAAATCAAAAAAACCAATTAACAAGCCCATCGTCAATGCATAGTCCGCGCCGATTAATTGCAGCCCGACAATACTTTGAATAGTCGTCAGGGAAATTAAGACAAACTGAGCCCTCAGATAACCAAGAAAAGCGTTGATTACTTCCCGGCTCATCGTTATTGCCTGTGTTCCCCAGGGAGCAGGCACATACTTCATCCAGAACTGGACAATAGCCTTTCTATCACGGCTGATGAAAAAAGTAGCTATTAGGGCAACCACTGTAATCATCACTGCGCTGGGCAGTGATGTCACGATATGCAGCAGTGAATTTGCAAGCGAACTGGCCAGATCGGACAGCCAGCCGGTAACATCGCCTACTCTTTCTTGAAAACGGCCGGTAACCGCCGGCGGAAGCTGAAAATAAAATATTTTACCCCGCTCAATCAAATTGCTTATATAATCCTGTACAGGATTAACATATTTCGGAAGTGAAACTGATAAGTCGCTTAATTCCTTGACAAGCCTGAAAATAAGAACTGTCAGCAGGGAACCAGACCCGCCGATCAGCACAATCATTGCCACACCAATAGCCAGCGGCCTGATTAATCTTGCCTTTTCGTTCAGAAACCTGACGAATGGCTCTATTATGACGGCCAGGATTACAGCAAGGATAAAAGGCGTCAACAGGACAAAGACAAACTTGATAATCACCATTATTTCCGGAACAATAAACTTCCAGACCAGGTACAATAATAAAAGTGTTGCTGTCGCTGCCGCCAACTTTAGATATCGGGGCACCCGCTCCACCTCTATCCCAAGATCAACTTATGTACATAATAGTATACTAATGGAGACGTAAATAAAATGCTATCCACTCGATCCAATATACCTCCATGACCCGGGAAAAAAGTTCCCGCGTCTTTAACCCCAACCTGCCTCTTGATGCCTGATTCCACCAAATCGCCTACCTGCGCTACAATACCCAAAAACAGCCCCAAAAAGACAAGCTGAAGCAATGGTAAAAACGGATAAATATATTTAAAAACAAAGACCACCATCATACTGCCCAGGATGCCGCCTATTGAGCCCTCAATAGTTTTTCCTGGACTTAGAGCAAGAAATAACGGGTGCTTTCCAAAATTTTTACCGATCAGAAAGGCCATTGTATCGTTAACCCAGGTGCCGAACAGCATAAGGACTATCCAAATCCAGCCGTCGGGAAGAGTACGCAGAAGATAAACATAAACCAAAAGGCCGATATAAAGAGTGGAAAGCAGGCCTGCGGACACTTCCTGGAGCGAACAGCCGGGATAAGAAAACATAAACCAGCATAAAAATATAAAAACAACCGACACAAGCGCGCCGGCTAGCCCTGTATCGCCATAAAGATAGACACTCCCCAAAAGGAGTACAACCCCTGCCGCCATTAGAAAATAAGGAATATTCAAATCAAGGCGGCTTAACATCCGCTTTGATTCCAGAATTGCCAAAAGCATTGTTAGTGCGCAAAGGGCGATCAGAAACAGCCCGCCCTGCCAAACCAACAGTATTACTAAAGGAACAGCTATTAATGAACTAATAACCCTGGTCATAGACCTTTCCAACAATTCTAAGATAATCCGCCGAAACGCCGTTCCCGCCGCTGGTAATCTATAAGGGCTTGTAAAAGATGGACCCGGCGAAAGTCTGGCCAAAGTACAGGAGTAAACCAAAATTCGGTGTATGCAATCTGCCAGAGCAAAAAATTACTTATCCTGTAGTCTTCGGAAGGCCTGATCAGTAAATCCGGATCAGGCTGTCCTGCCGTAAAAAGATTTGAGGAAACTAAAGCTTCATTAATATCCCCGGGATTAAGCTCGCCTTGACCTATTTTTTGGGTGATTATACGTAAAGCCTCTACTATTTCATTCCGACCGCCATAATTTAAAGCAATATTTAATGTCAAACCCTGGTTATTATTGCTCCGTTCCCAGGCCAAACGAACACATTTTTCAGCTGCTTCAGGAAGATCTTCAATATGTCCGATTGTCATAACACGTATATCATTTTCACAGAGTTCGTCTATTTCCTTTTGAAGGTACTCCACCAATAATTCCATTAATGTGTTAACCTCTCCCTGGGGCCTCTTCCAGTTCTCGGTGGAGAAAGCATAAACGGTAAGAATGCGAACCTTTAGCTCAGCACAAAGTTTAACTATATCGCGCAGTGACTCAACACCTGCCCTGTGACCCATGCTTCTGGGCAAACCGCGCTTTTGCGCCCATCGGCCATTCCCGTCCATAATAATTGCTATGTGTTCGGGCAAGCGGCTCCTGTCCAGAATAGACAGGTAATGCTTTTCATCAGGGGCGGTTCTTCTTTTAAAAAAAATATTTAGAATAGTGATCGCCATGTTTTTCAGCATCAAATACGTGCCTCCCGCCCATGGCCGGTTCTTAAACGAAGGCAAATTCAACCCCCTCTGTAAAAAAGAGGGGGTTTTAAAACTTCTTTTCCTCTTACTCCTCCACAATAGCCTCTGTAGGGCATGATTCCACGCAGGTACCACATTCTGTACACTTCTCTTGATCAATCACATATATTTCACCCTCAGTTATTGCCTCGTTTGGACAAGATTCCAGGCAGGTTCCACAACCCAGGCATTCATCTGTAATTCGATAAGCCACCTGTCTTCACCCCCTTTCTCCAATTCTGGTAAGCTACAGTAAGGATTATTCTATTCTCATCGATTAACTTACTGCGAACAACCCTCAAACACCCGTCCGGGTTTCCTGAAGGCGGCTTTGTTAACAATACTTCAACCTTTAAACCTTCCTCTTCACAGACAGCCCTGGCCTGATCAACTTCCAAAGCCAAAACGTCAGGCTGCTTCATACCTGCATAATCTCCTGCTCTTTGAGCTTGACCAGGGCATCAATTTCCTTGATGTATTTGTCTGTCTGCTTTTGCACCTCGTCCTGAAAGCGGCGCAGATCATCCTCTGAAATATCTCCGTCTTTTTGCTCTTCTTTTAAAAGGTCATTTGTCTCCCGGCGGATATTGCGGACTGCCACTTTGCCTTCCTCAGCTTTCTTTTTGAGCAGTTTTACCAGTTCTAACCTTCTTTGCTGAGTTAGCTGAGGAATGGCCAACCTGATTATGGTTCCGTCGCTGCTTGGATTTATTCCAAGGTCAGATTTCATGATTGCCTTTTCAATATCAGGCAGGGCTGCTTTATCCCAGGGCTGAATGATTAAGAGCCTGGCTTCCGGGGCGGTAATACTGGCAAGCTGATTAATAGGCATCATACTGCCGTAATAGGATACAATGATTTTATCCAGCAGCGCAGGTGTTGCTCTTCCAGCCCGCAGTGAGGCAAATTCCTTTTTAATCACCTCAACGCTTTTTTTCATATTGGATTCGGATTCCTCAATGAATGGATTACCCAATGGAAACACCTCCAACATAGGTGCCTATGTTCTCACCTAAAACAGCTCTTTTTATATTTCCAACTTCATTCAAATTGAAAACTACTACCGGGATATTATTGTCCATACACAGTGAAGTTGCTGTGGCGTCCATTACAGCAAGGCCCTTGTTCAGCACATCAATGTAGGTCAATTGCTCGAACCTCTTGGCCAGCGGGTTTTTTAAAGGATCATCGTCGTAAACTCCGCTTACTCTTTTGGCCATTAAGATAACCTCTGCTTCAATTTCCGCTGCACGCAGGGCGGCAGTGGTATCTGTAGAAAAGTAAGGGTTTCCCGTGCCACCCGCAAAAATAACCACCCGGCCTTTCTCCAGATGCCGGATAGCCCTGCGGCGTATATACGGTTCAGCCACTTCACGCATTTCTATTGCTGACTGGACTCGGCTGACCACTTCCAGTTTTTCAAGAGCATCCTGTAAAGCAAGGGAGTTGATTACGGTAGCGAGCATTCCCATATAATCAGCCGCTGCCCTGTCCATACCTTTTGCGCTTCCGGCGACACCCCTCCAGATATTACCGCCTCCGACGACGACCGCCACCTGTATACCCATCTGAGTTACTTCCTGAATTTGGCCGGCAATCGACTTGACCACATAAGGGTCTATTCCAAAGCCCAGGGAACCTGCCAGGGCTTCTCCGCTTAGCTTCAGAATAACACGCTTATATTTGGGAATACCCGAATCAGTCATTTAAAGGGCTATCCCCCTTTTCTTAATTGATTTCCGCCTAGCCCTCACCAAGTTCAAAACGGGCAAATCTTCTTACGACAATATTTTCACCAAGGCGCATAACTTTTTCGTTCAGCACTTGCTGTACAGTAAGATCGGGATTTTTGATAAAAGCCTGTTCGAGAAGGCAGTTCTCCTTAAAAAACTTTTCTATCCGCCCATCCACAATTTTCTGGATAATCTTTTCAGGTTTTCCCTCATCTTTAACCTGAGCCGCCAAAATATCCCTCTCTTTTTGGACTTTCTCTTCCGGCACGTCCTCCCTTCGGACAAATTCCGGCTTGGCTGCAGCTATCTGCATCGAAAGTTCATGGACAAGGGATCGGAAATCATCAGTTTTCGCTACAAAATCAGTCTCACAGTTCACTTCAATCAAAACACCTATCCGGCCGGCCAGGTGGATGTATGAATCAACCAACCCTTCGCTGGCTACCCGTCCTGCCTTTTTTGAAGCAGCGGCCAGTCCTTTTTCGCGAAGGTAATCGATTGCTTTCTCCATATCGCATCCAACTTCATTTAATGCCCTCTTACAATCCATCATTCCCGAACCTGTGCGCTCGCGCAATTCTTTAACCATTGCTGCAGTTACTTCAGCCATAGTCCCCCTAAATCCTCCCTAAACAGCAAAGTATTGTCATGTTTTTCCTTATTAACTAAGTATTTTAACCATTGCCTTCTGCAAAAAACCCCTTATAGAAAAATGCAGGAGATCCCTCCCGCTTTATAAAACACATTAATATCGGTTAAAGCGCTTCTTCCAGTTGCTCTCCCTGTTTGCCTTCCAAATAGGCGTCTGCCATTTTGCTGGTCAACAACCGGACTGCACGTATAGCGTCATCGTTTCCCGGAATAACATAGTCGACTTCTTCCGGATCACAGTTTGTATCCACAACCGCTACGATAGGTATTTCCAATTTACGTGCTTCTGCCATTGCAATTCTCTCTTTGCGGGGATCAATCACGAAAATTGCATCAGGCGGCTTTTTCATACCTTTAATACCACCGACAGACTTCTGCAGCTTCTCTTTTTCCCGCATCAGGCCTGCAACTTCTTTCTTGGGCAACACTTCAAATGTATTATCATTCTCCATCTGCTCCAATTCCCGCAAACGGTCTATGCGGGCGCGGATTGTCTGAAAGTTAGTCAGCATACCGCCCAACCAGCGCTGATTTACATAAAACATGCCGCACCTGTCGGCCTCTTCTTTAACTGCATCCTGCGCCTGTTTTTTGGTTCCCACAAAAAGAAGAGTTCCCCCGTCTGCGGCAACTTGTTTAACATAATTATAGGCTTCTTCTATTTTTTTTACCGTCTTCTGTAAATCTATAATATAGATGCCGTTCCGATCCGTAAAAATATATGGAGCCATTTTGGGATTCCATCGCCTTGTCTGATGCCCGAAGTGCACCCCTGCCTCCAAGAGCTGCTTCATTGAAATTATAGCCAATAGTCCACCTCCCCCCTATGGTTTTTTAACCTCCGCCACTATCATCTTCACCGGCAAACCCCCTGCAACGGGGCAACCCTGCCGGAAATCCATATGGCGTGTGTATTTAACACCGGAAGTATTCTAACATAAACTTACAGGTAACGCAAGGAAATGGAGCAAAAGAACGCCTTCTTAATTAATTAAAAATGCGTAATCAGCGGCTTACTTTTGTTAGACTATCCCGAAAATAACTACTCTGAAAATTAGTCTTTCATATAGTGAGTCCGATAGGCACGGCATTATCAACGCTCTCTCCGGTGCTCAACGCCGACAGCAGCACGGCTTGCTTCGGACCGGACTAGCGGCGCTGCAAAGGCGGCATATAAATAACTCACATCATTGTCCTTTTAACCTTGGCATTAAGACTGCTTTTCTATCAGCTTTGGAAAGCCGCTGGTTTCGCACCGCTGTCCGGTTACCCTCGCTTCGCTTAGCTGCTGTTACCGGCTCTTCGCAAGTCGTTCGCTGTTGACAACACCGTGCCCTTGGACGGTTTGACTGAATACATACTGTTTCATCCTGCTGCTGGCGCTGCTTTGCAGTATGGGGATCTACTCTGAAAATAATTTGCTTTAGGGAGTTCAACCGCCTAAATGTGTCTGATAAATCCGTCACTTTCAAAAATATTTTCGAAAAAAGAAGGATTTAAGAGGATTCTTCAGAATATTTCTATTTAATAATAGGTTAAACTTAATATAATAAAGAGTGGTGATTATATTTGTCAACTGAATTTAAGGATAAAAAAGAATTTGATACACCAGGAGGGCCGGTATCCATTGAAGGCCCAGTAGAAAGAGAATTTATCGCCTCCTTGACAATTGATGAAAATTTAAACAATTTTCGAAACCCGATACGTCAAAAGGAGGCATTAATGATTGTAGCCGACTTGCCGGAGGGGCTGGTCTATATTGCCAGGCAGGGCCAGTTAATCATCGGATACCTTAATTTCCATTACCCGAGCCGTTATTCAAGATGGAGCAGACACCCCCGCGTTCTCGAACTTGGCGCTATTGAAGTAAGCAAGCAATGGCAGCGCAAAGGTATTGCCACGGCTCTTCTTCAAGAAGCATTTAAAAATGACATTATGGAAGATTATGTTGTAATAATAAATGAGTTTCATCAGCATTGGGATTTAAAAGGAACCAAGCTGAACTTCTGGAATTACAGAAAAATGCTCACTAAAATGTATATCCGCATGGGGTTTAAGCGGAAACACACCGATGATCCGGAAATTCTTGAACACGCTGCTAATATGTTGCTGGTCCGCATCGGGAAAAATCTGAATGACGCTTACATTAAAGCTATAGATGAACTCGCCTACCAGCAGTCCCTTGTAGACTAAAACCTCTTCTAAGTTCGTCGCATTCAAGATTTATTTTTTATGATGCTGCTATCAAGGTAAAAAAGTTCATTAATTTTACTCTCCTTCATTTAATCCCCTCTTCAACAAACCGCATAAAGATCTCTTAGACGGAAAACATATGTGAAAAAAAGGAGATCTTTTATGTCGGGGTTTTTAGTGAAAATTATTGTTTACCCCTTGATAGTTTATATTTCAGGCCTTGTTTTCAGGCAAGTAAGTTTTACAGCGCTTTATCAACCCGTAATAATAGGACTTATTCTTGCGGCGGTTGCACATACGATGGAAATTTATATTTTAAGACCCGGGACATTGTGGATTAGCACAGCAATTGACTTTGTAACAGCCACACTGATTATCTATTATTTCACTGCGAAAAACACATTAAATAAAAAAAAAAAAAATTAACAGACAGGAGAAAAA